>SFHK01000001.1 GCA_004556395.1 Clostridiales bacterium | reverse complement strand
CTGTATACGACAAAAAGCTATATCTGATTACGGACAAGAGCATTTATTGCTGTGATAACGGGAGCACATCCGGGCTGTATTCGTTTGACGGAAAATCTGAGAACGATTTATCGGAGAGCCATATGGTCTTTGAAAATGGGCGGCTCTATTTTCAGGAGGACGACACGATACGTTCCATAGATTTGGCTGACGGGAGCGTCAGGACGGAATGGATGATCAACGACATTGGGCATACGCTGCCATTTGAACAGGCAGTCAAACTGGAATCATATGCTGGAAGAAAATTTAATTATATTGTTGCGAATGGAGTGATCTATTCTTACGACGCTACGGCAGGAATAACGATGGCTTACGACACGATGTCGAAGGAGTCCTTCATAGCTTCGCTCAAGGGATATCATTTTTCCGTTTTTACGGGTGGTATCATAAAAGCCACAACGGTGGAAAAGGATTCTGAACAGGAATATTCGAGCATGGATTATTTGCTGCGCATCGACGAAAACGGCAAGCTGGTGGAATGTATGGAGAGGAATGAACTCTACGTCAAAGATGTGTCGATTCCAGTTGGAAACGGCCAGTATACCACGCCGGTCGATGTCAGCGTGATTGAGATCGATCGAATTGATCTTCTGAAATATGTGCCTTAAATGATTACAAGAACGGATTTGTCGCTGGTGTGGCTTCGAAATCCGTTCTTGCTTTAAAATGGCCTTTTACATCAGCCCGCGTTATTCGCCCTTCAGGCACAGCTGAATGAGGTCTTCCTCCCTGGCTTCGGCGAAGGCGATCACGGTATCGGCGGCGCCGTAGTAGATGCGGATGATGTTGTCATCCATGCGCAGCGCGGCGGTCGGGAACACGACGTTTGTGCGGAAGCCGATGGTGGTTTCGTAGTCGGTTTCCGGCGCGAGCAGCGGCACCTTCGAATAGCCAAGCACCTTCCACGGCTCGTTCAGATCCAGCAGCGCCACGGCGATGCAATAGCGCTTGATCCAGCGATCCTCCCAGCCGTTCTTGCCGCGGGTGGGATCGATATCGACGGTGTGGGTAAAGATCAGCCAGCCCGCGTCGGTGCGCAGCGGCGGCGCGCCGGGGCCGATTTTGTCGTTGGCGAACGGGAAGTCCTCAACGGCCAGCAGCAGGTGCGGGTTGCCCCAGTGCACGAGGTCGGGGCTTTCGCTGATCCAGATGTCGAACTGGTCTCTGCCGCGGCTGTATACGGGCATGGGGCGCTCAAGGCGCATGTACATGCCGTTGACGCGCTCCGGGAACAGCACCATGTTGCGGTTGTCCGGCACGCTCAGGGAAACCATTTCATAGTGATGCAGGTCGTCGGTTTTCGCAATGCCGCCGCACACGCCATGACGGGTGTCCACCGCGAAGGTCATGTAAATCTGCCCCTCGACGTCGGTCAGGCGCGGGTCATAGGCGCGGACGATTTCCTTGTCCTGCAGCGCGAACACGGGCTGGGGCTCGACCTTCCAGTGAATGCCGTCGTCACTGAACGCGAGGCCGATATTCGTGCCGGCAAATTTCGCCTGGCTGATGTGCTCATAGTCGTTGCGGAACGTCATCGCGTAGCGACCCTGATAGCGGATTACGCCGGCGTTGAACACGAGCGTGCTGGGATAGGGAACGTCCTTACAGGTCATCACGGGATTGCCTTCATAACGGTGAATGCAGGGATGCGTAAAAAGCTTGGGATTCGCCATAAGTATCCTCCGTTCCGATGTTGCTCAAAAAATCTCCGGGAACATCTCCATTATACGCCGCGCGACTTTGGCCGTCAAGGGAAAACATTTCTGGACGAAAGAAACCAAAGGTGGTATACTGGAAGCAAAAGGAATTCCAAAGGAGAAATTCATGCGCTATCAATGTCTGGTACTCGATCACGACGACACCGTCGTCGACAGCACGGCCAGCGTGCATTATCCCGCGTTCATGGAGACGCTTCGGCGGCTGCGGCCGGGAAAGTGGGAGTCGCTTACGCTGGAAGAGTATTTTCTGTACAATTTTGAACCGGGCTTTGCGGAGTTCTGCCGGGACATTCTCGGCTTCACGGCGGAGGAGGACGCGGAGCAGGGGCGCGCGTGGGAACACTATGTGGCCGGGCACGTGCCGAAGGCTTACCCGGGCATGAAGGAATTCCTGTGGCGCTGCCGCGAGGCGGGCATTCGGCTGTGCGTCGTTTCGCATTCGCTGAAGGAGAACATCCTGCGCGACTGGCGGGAAAACGGTCTGCCGGAGCCGGAGTTCGTGTACGGCTGGGACAGCGCGCCCGAAAAGCGCAAGCCGAGCCCGTGGCCGCTGAAGGAGATCATGCGGCGGACGGGGCTTTCGCCCGACGCGCTTCTGATGATGGACGACCTGAAGCCGGGCAAGCAGATGGCCGACGCCTGCGACGTGGATTTCGCGGCGGCGGGCTGGGCGCACCATGTTCCGCAGATCGTGGAATACATGCGCCGCGAATGCCCGAGATATTGCCCGGAGCTTCGCGATCTGGAAGCGATTGTGTTCGGAAAAGACGAATCTCGATAACGGCAGGCGTGGCTGTTCGAAGATTTGTGTGCGGAAATTGATTGCGTTCGGGAAAGACGAATCCTGATGATGGACGCCGTTTTCAGAAGAGCGCAGCTGCTGATTTTATAAAGCTGAATAAAATACAGTCGAATGCATTTCGCATCCGACTGCTTTCCTGCGGGAAACAGGACTTGAACCTGCACGAATCGTAATGATCACTAGAACCTGAATCTAGCGCGTCTGCCAATTCCGCCATTCCCGCGAATGGTCTTCCGAAGAAGATGGTGGGCAGGGGTGGATTCGAACCACCGAAGTCTGCGACGGCAGATTTACAGTCTGCTCCCTTTGGCCACTCGGGAACCTACCCACGTGCTTGTTTCAGCAAGCGAGAATTATTATACTGCTCGGTTTGATGTTTGTCAATACCTAACTTGGGAATTTTCGAGCGAAAACCGGCCGAAACACGAGAAATTCACATTTTTGTGATGCGAGACCGCGAACGGAGATGATTTGGAAACTTTGAGAGGGAAACACGAGAAATTCACGTTCCTGTGATACAATACCACGAACAGAGAGGGGCGTTGCGAAGATGGCTTATCCGGAGAAGTGGCGAGAAACCTGCGATCCGTTTGCGTTGGCGTATCATGAATTCCGGCCGACCGAGGTGTTGGGCTATCCGCACGCGGGCAACGATGTGTTCCGCATGCGCGGAGAATGGGAAGGACGGGAAGTGACGGCCTACGTAAAGGTCGCGCGGCAGGAAAGCGCGAACCTTGCGAATGAAGTGAACATCCTTTCACAGCTGGACGCGCCCATCTTTCCGAGAGTGCTTGACTGTGGCCGCGAGGGCTTCCGGTTTTCCGTAACCGAGGAAAGACCCGGCGAGCGGCTGTCCATGATCGTGGGGGACAATGAAGACGGCGCGGCGCTTTCCTGTATGGAGGAGTACGGCGAGGCGCTGGCGCGCTTGCACGCGCAGACGCTGAAGGCTGGGCCGCGGGCGGAGCGGCGGTTTCATCATCGGCCGACGCGGGAAACGCTGGAAGAACGGAAGCTGACGTTCTTGGACGAGTTCTTTGCCGATTCTCCGAAAAATGGGGAAACCGCGTTCTGTCACGGGGATTTCCATTATGCCAACGTGCTTTGGAAGGAACATCACATCAGCGCGATTCTGGACTTCGAGCTGGCAGGCTATGGCAACCGCGATTTCGACATTGCGTGGGCGCTGTTTCTGCGTCCCGGTCAGAAGTTCCTGCGGACGGAGGAAGAGGTGGAGCGCTTTCTGGCCGGATACCGGAAGGCGGGCAGCTGCGACGAAAGTGCGGTGAGGTACTATATGGCGCAGTGCTATGTGCACTTCCTGGGCGTTATCCGGGACGAGGAATATCGGGAATTCGCGCGGAATTGGCTCGAGAAAATAAAACATTGGAATTAACATTGAAAGGTGAAAAAAGGTATTGACAAATGGGGTGCGTATCGCTATAATAGTGTACGTCGCTTGCGAGGCACGGTCCAATGGACTGAGGAGTTCGGGGTGTAGCGCAGTCTGGTAGCGCACGTGCTTTGGGAGCATGGGGCCGCAGGTTCGAATCCTGTCACCCCGAGTGGAATGAGACCTCTTGGTCAAGTGGTTAAGACATCGCCCTTTCACGGCGGTAACACGGGTTCGAATCCCGTAGAGGTCGTTTTCTTGGTCTTTCAGGTGACGCTTGGGCCTTTAGCTCAGTTGGTCAGAGCAGTCGGCTCATAACCGATCGGTCCGGGGTTCAAGTCCCTGAAGGCCCAGTATGGTCCGGTAGTTCAGTTGGTTTAGAATGCCAGCCTGTCACGCTGGAGGTCGAGGGTTCGAGCCCCTTCCGGATCGCTTCTCGAATTTTTTGCCGGAGTTTCTGGCATTGAATCCGCTGGCGTAGCTCAATTGGTAGAGCAGCTGATTTGTAATCAGCAGGTTGCGGGTTCGAGTCCCTTCGCCAGCTCTTCTTCGGTGAAGATACATGTGGGTAGGTTCCCGAGTGGCCAAAGGGAGCAGACTGTAAATCTGCCGTCGCAGACTTCGGTGGTTCGAATCCACCCCTGCCCACCAAAGTCCTTCTCGAAAGGGAAGGCATTTCGCGGGAATGGCGGAATTGGCAGACGCGCTAGATTCAGGTTCTAGTGATCATTACGATTCGTGCAGGTTCAAGTCCTGTTTCCCGCAGTGATAGCTCTTGAGTTCGAAAGAACCCAAGAGCTTTTCGTTATTCAGCGTTCACTTTAAACACAGCCGTTTTGTTTTCGAATGCGGGTTCCGCTGTCCTGCGTTCGCTTCAAACACAACTGCTTCGTTTTCGAATACGATTTTCGTTATCCTGCGTTTGCTTCGAACGTTAACGCGTCTTTGAATGCAGTCAACGCGGAGTTTCTGAAGCTGAAGCTGAGACGTTTCCAGAATTCGTTCGCGCTTTGGCGGCGTCCTTTCTCGGTCAGGTTTAAATATGCTTCCAATCTTTACATATATCCTTCCAATATGCTATAATGGTTTTGAAGGAAGGGTGGATGAGATGATGGAAACGGTTTCGGTTGCGGCGCATTATGACGCGCTGGTGACGGAGGGAAACGATCCCGTATACGATCCGGAGCCGCTGCGCGCGTATATGAAAAAGTGGGACGGGGCGGTTTTCATGGAGCGGCTTGCGCTGGACGGCACGCAGCGCGCGCTTGAGATTGGTGTGGGCACGGGTCGGCTGGCGAGACAGGTCGCGCCGCGCTGCCGGTCGTTTGTTGGGATTGATCTTTCGACTAAGACGATTGCCCGCGCGCGGGAGAATCTGGCGGCGTTTTCGAACGTGCAGCTGGCCGAGGGAGATTTCCTTTCGCAGGCGTTCGAGGAAACATTTGACGTGATCCTTTCCTCGCTGACGTTTATGCATATTCGCGAGAAGGATGCGGCGTTTCGGAAGGCCTACGCGCTTCTTGCGTCCGGCGGGCGGTTCGTGCTCTCGATTGACAAAAACCAGAGCGAATGGCTGGAATGCGGGCAAAGGCGCGTGCGGCTGCATCCCGACGCGCCGGAAGAGACAGAAGAGAGATTGAAACGCGCGGGATTTCGCGTGGAATCCTGTGACGAGACGGAATTTGCGTACATATTTACGGGGTATAAGGAGGGCGTGTCATGCTGAATCCATCACGGCTGGAGGATCTGAAGCGGAAGATGAAGAGCAATTTCGACGCGGGCAAGGTGGCTGGATGCAGCCTGCTCGTGTGCCGGAAGGGCGAGGAAACCTATCTGGAACACGGCTTTGCCAACGTGGAGCGTCGCGACCCCGTGCGGCGAGACACGATTTTTCGCCTGTATTCCATGACCAAGCCGATCACGATGACGGCGGTCATGCAGCTGTACGAGCGCGGACTGGTGTATCTGGAAGATCCGCTGTACGAGTTTATTCCGGAATTCCGCGATATGCCGGTGGGCATTGCGGAGCCGGATGGAAGCGTGCGGTACGGGAAGCCGAGGCGGCCCATTACCATCAAGCACCTTCTGACGATGACGAGCGGGCTTTCCTATCCGGGCGAGGGAGATGCGGGCGAACGTTCGGTGTATCAGGCGCTTGAAAAAATGGAAGAGAGCGGCGAGGATGCGCCCACGCTGGAAAAGGCGCGCCGCGTGGCGAAGGAAGCCTGCCTGAGCTTCCATCCGGGCGAGCGCTGGAAGTACGGGCTTTCGCATGACATTGCCGCCGCGGTGGTGGAGGTCGTTTCCGGACAGCGCTACGGCGAATATCTGAAGGAAAATATTTTTGCGCCGCTTGAGATGGTCGACACGGCCTTCTTTGTAAGCCCGGAGAAGCATGCGCGATTCACCCGTGCGCACGAGTGGAAGGGCGGCGCGTATACAGAATGCGAGGGCGTTACTTTCCTGAAGAATTACCTGTCGCAGCCGGCGTATGAATCCGGCGGGGGCGGGCTGGTTTCGACGATCGACGATTATGCGCACTTCTGTGAAATGCTCTTGAACGGCGGAACGCGCCGCGGGCAGCGAATCCTCGGCCGAAAGACGATTGAAATGATGCGCACCGATCAGCTCACCGAGGCGCAGCGGGCAGATTTCGGCTGGACGGAGCGCGGCTACGGCTACGGGCTGGGCATGCGCACGCATCTCAGGCCGTGGACGATCAATGGTTCCGCGGGGGAATTCGGCTGGGACGGCATGATGGGCACGTGGATGGCCGTGGACCCTGCGGAGGAAATGTACGTCGTGTACATGCAGAACATGATGCCGTACAACAACTGCGGCATGCGGATGATGCCGATTCTCTACGCGGCGCTGGATTGAAACGGAGGATGCTTTGATGAAACCGATGGGAACGAAGACGCTGGAAACCGACCGCCTGATCCTGCGAAAATTTACGCCCGAGGACGCCGAGGATATGTATGAGAACTGGGCGTCGGATCCGGAGGTGACGAAATATCTGACGTGGCCGGTTCACACGAGCGTCGATGTGACGAAAAAGCTGCTGGAAATCTGGGTTCAGAGGTATCGGGACGACAATTCCTACAACTGGGCGATCGAATACAAGGAAACCGGCAGGGTGATCGGGAACATCTCCGTTGTAAAGCTCAATGAAGCCGTTGAATCGGCGGATATGGGCTATTGCATGAGCCGCGCCCTGTGGGGAAGGGGAATCATGCCCGAAGCGCTGAAGGCGGTGATTGCTTTTCTGTTTGACGAGGTGGGCTTGAATCGAATCGCGGCCTGCCACGATCCCGGAAATTCGAAGTCCGGCAGGGTGATGGAAAAGGCCGGGATGAAGCTGGAAGGCGTCTGGCGGCAGGCGGGGAAGAACAATCAGGGGATATGCGATGAGGTCTGGCATTCGATTATCCGGTCAGACCGCGTGTGACTTGCGGTATTTTGAATTTCAATAGGGAAGGACTGACTGCCGGATTCCATCGGCATTGACGATGGAGCAATGGAAGGAAATTTTCCGGCTGAGTCAGGGTGACGAATGCTCCGAGATATAAGGCGCTTCGCGAAGCAGAAACGTGAGTCAATGAATCTTCGAAGAGCATGATGCATTTACGATCGTTGGACTGTGAACGCTTCGTTCCATCAAGGGAGAACGACCGGGCTGCCGAGCCGCGGAAAACGCGGACGGCGGCTCTTTTTTCATGGATTCCCTTGACAAAGAGGAATAAACCTGATATACTTAAACTATGCGGAAAAGACAGCTTTTACGAAGAGTTGAGTCGAGAAAAGCCGGAAAAGAGAGGCCTGCCCGGATTTTCGAAGTTTTTCGGATAGAGCGCGTTTCTGAGGGCTTTATCGGCTGGCGGCCGTTCGTTTCGCGTTGAACGGATTTGCTATGCGTGATTCGATTTTTCGCACTTCCGATCGTGCGCCGTCTTTCCGCGGAAATTGTTTTGCGTGTGATTTGGTTTCATGGAATTCCAATCACGCAATGTTTTCGGAGGTTCTTTTCGTGCCACAGAAAGTTACCTATGCCCTGAAGACCGCGCGGCATCTTCAGGAAACGACCAAACAGATTCTGGCCGATCTGCCGGACGCGGCTTCGGAGTTCATTCTTGCCATCCAGCAGGACACCCAGCCGCTGACCCGCTACGCCTATGCCCGCGACCTGAGCCTGTTTTTCCGGTATCTGGAACGCGAAAATCCCGCGTTCGGCGCGCGTCCGATGATCTCGTGGAATGCTTCTGAATTCAATAAGATCACGGCGCGCGATATATCGTTATATCTGGATTATTTAACGCTTTACTTTGATGAAGATGAAAAGATTATCACCAATCAGGAGCTTGGCAAGATGCGGAAGTTTTATTCCGTGCGCTCCTTCTTCAAATGGATGTATCGGAACCAGATGATCAAGCAGAACGTGACGGAGCTGGTGAACACGCCCAAACGGCACGAAAAGCCGATTCTGCGCCTTGAGATCGACGAGGTGGCGCGCATGCTCGACGCGGTGGAAACCGGAGACGCGCTCACCGAGGGTCAGCGGCGGTTTCACAACGCCACGAAGAAGCGCGATCTGGCGATTCTGTCATTGTTTCTGGGCACGGGCATCCGCGTGAGCGAGTGCGTGGGCATCGATATGGACGATCTGGATTTTGACGTAGGCGGCTTTCTCGTCACCCGCAAGGGCGGAAATCAGGCGATTCTGTACTTTCCGGACGAGGTCGTCGGCCCGCTGAAGGCGTATCTTGCGGAGCGGAAAACGATCGAGGCGCTGCCGGGTCATGAAAACGCGCTGTTCCTGTCGCTTCAGAAGACGCGCATGAGCGTGCGCGCGATGGAAAACATGGTGAAAAAATACGCCCAGATCGCGGCTCCGCTGAAGAAGCGCATCAGCCCGCACAAGCTGCGCTCGACCTTCGGCACAAACTTATATAATGAAACGGGCGATATTTACCTTGTGGCCGACGTGCTGGGTCACGCGGACATCAATACGACGCGGCGGCACTACGCTGCCATGCAGGATCAGCACCGCCGGTATGCCGCCACAAAGGTGCGCCTGCGCGAGGAAGCGCCGGCGGAAAGGCCGTCCAATGACGCGCAGACGCCGGCTTCGGGCGAGACAAATTCGGACGAGACGAAGCGGGACGAGAAAAGCTGAAGCAAAAATGTCGATGGATAAAACTTCCATCGACATTTTTGCTTCAGACAGACAAAGTGTGACGGGAAAAGCGAAAGCGTCTGCGATTACGCCTGCCGCAGACGCTTTACCGCGTCCGTCGCCAGACGGTCGCAGAGGTTGTTCTCGGGGTTGTCCGCGTGCCCCTTCACCTTGTGCCACGTCACGGTGTGGAACGAGCTCAGCTCCAGCAGGCGCTTCCACAGGTCTACGTTTTCCACGGGCTTTTTGTCCGCCTTCAGCCAGCCGCGCCGCACCCAGTTGGTCAGCCAGTTCTGCCGGTAGGCGTTGATCAGATAGGCGCTGTCGGAGTATAAATCGACCGTGCAGGCCATCTTCAGTGCTTCCAGCGCCTTGATCGCCGCGGTCAGCTCCATGCGGTTGTTGGTGGTGTTCGCTTCCGCGCCGCTCATTTCGCGGCGCATTTCGCCGTAAATGAGCACCGCGCCCCAGCCGCCCGGGCCGGGATTGCCGGAGCAGGCGCCGTCGGTATAAACGGTTACGTGTTTCATAGTTCCTCTCAATCCGCGTCCGCGAGCGCTGTTTTCAGCGCGCGGGCGTTGTTTTTCATGGCGGCGTAGTATCCGTCTGCGCCCATGGTTTCGTTGCCGGTGGACAGCGTGTCGATCAGCGCCACGCGATAGCCGTCCGCTTCCAGCCTTTTCACAAGCGCTTCTGGCGACTGCTTTTCGATCAGAACGACGCGCGCGCCGCTTTGCGAGAGCGTTTCGAGCGCTTCCTCGCTCAGCGTATCGCCGCTTTCGCGCTCGATGGCCGTGACGACGTTCAGCGACCATTCGTCGGCCAGATAGAACAGCCCCTCGTGCAGAACGGCGACGGGCGCGGTAAGATTGGCTCCGGCCAGAATGTCTGCCATTTCCGTTTTCAGCGCGGACAGGCGCTCGTCCGCCACGTGGAGGTTGGCGAGATACAGGTTTTCACAGGCGGGGTCGAGCTCAAGCATGTTGGCGGCGATGGCTTCCGAAATCTGCCGTGCGCCCTCGACCGACAGGAACAGCCATGGGTTCACGCCGGAGAAGTGCTCGCTCCCCCATTCCTCCGTGCGCAGCACGAGCGAGCCCAGCACGCGCGCGACCGCCGGGCCGTTTTCGCCCAGCGAGGAAACCGTGTCGGCGAAGGATTCAAGGCCGCTGCCGGCCAGGATCAGCGCATCCGCGTTGGACGCGGTGTACAGATCCCAGTCCGACAGCGTGTAATTCCGCAGACAGCCGTCCTGCGGCTGCACCAGCTGATGAAGCCGCATACCGGGAATGTCCGAAACGATCGCCGCTGCGAGCGCGTACACCGGGTAAAACGAAGCATAGATGGTAAGCTCCTTTTCCGCTTCGTTCTGCGGCTGCGACGAGCAGCCGGACAGGAACAGCGTCAGGCACAAAAGCAGCGCGATCAGGCGTTTCATCGGTTCCTCCGTAGAAGTTTATTCGGGATAGGTTACGCAGATCTGCGTTCCGGCGACGAATTCAGACGGCGTGAGGTTCGGGTTGCGCCGAAGCAGTTCCGAAGCCGTGATGCCAAGGCCGGCGGCGATTTTCGCGATGGTATCGCCGGACTGCACGCGGTAGCGTCCGCTCGCGGAGCAGTTGCAGGCCTTCAGCGGATACTGATACTTCTGCCCCGGCAGAAGCGCCGAATACACGAGCGTCGGGTTCAGATAACTAAACTCCGCGAAGCTCATGCCGTACTTGGTCAGGATGTCAGCCAGCGTCTGGCCGCATTGCACCGTGTCGGTGGCCGAGCAGGCGTTCTGCGCCCTGCGCAGCATGTTGCAGTCCGGCGCGGGTTCGGGTTCGATGCAGCATTCGCCTTCCGGACAGGCAGGCTTAGACGGCGTGGTTTTGGGCACGCATATGTATTGGCCGATGGCCAGCTGGGTCGGCTCCACATACGGGTTCAGTTCCAGCATCCGGGCGGTGGTAACGCCGTATTTCACGGCCAGCGCCGAAAGCGTGTCGCCCTTCTGGATAGCGTACAGGTCGGAATCCGGGCAGGTCAGCATCCGCGTGGGAATGCACACGTCGGTACCGGCGGTGATTTTTGTGAAGTCGATGTCGGGGTTGATATCCCGCATCGCGCTCACGGTGGTGCCGAAGGCGGTGGCGATGCGCACGAGCGTGTCGCCCGAACGCCAGGAGTAGCGAAGAGAGCCCGCGGGACAGGTGGTATTTGCCATGAAGATCATGCCTCCCTTTTCGAACTGTTGCCAGCGTATTCGAAAGGGCGGCGCGGCGTTACACCCTGCGCGCGCGTTCAGCGCGTTTCAGCGCGGAAAACAGGTTCTCGCCCGCGAAGCCGCGCACCTGCGCGTCGGTATAGCCGTGCTTCAGAAGCGCTTCGATCAGGTTCGGGAAGTCCGCGGCGCACGCGAGACCCTCCGGCTGCACCTCGATTCCATCGAAATCAGAGCCGAAGCCGACGATGTGCTCGCCGCCCAGCTCGCAAAAGCGGTCGATGTGGCGCACAACGTCCTCCACCGTGGCCTTTTCCGCCTTCGTAAGGAAATGCGGATAGAAGTTCACGCCGATAAAGCCGTTTTTCTGAATGATCGCCTCGGCCTGCGCCTTATAAAGATTGCGCGGCGTGTCGCACAGCTCGCGGCAACAGGAATGACTGGCAATCGGCGGGAGCACCATGTGCTCCACAATGTCCCAGAAGCCCGCTTCGTTCAGATGCGACGCGTCGGCATAGATGCCCAGCCGATCCATTTCCGCGAGCAGCTTCAGACCAAACGGCTTCAGGCCGCCTTCCGGGCCGAACTTCGCCGGATGGCCGATTTCGTTTTCGTGGTTCCACGTCAGTGCGATCATGCGAACGCGGCACAGCCGGTCAAACTCCTCCAGCCGCTCGAGCTTCCCCTCCAGCGCTTCGCCGCCCTCGATGGAAAAAATGCCGGTGGGCGCGTCGGGCAGCGCGTCGGGCAGGTCGCCGGTGAGCATCGGGATGGAAAGCGATTTGGACGCCTCGATCATTTTGAGCGCGTCCTGATACGGCGTTCCGGCCGGCCCCTTTCGGCCGGTAAACAAAGCAAAGGTTTGCAGGCTCATGCCGCCTTTTTTCAGGTTTTCGGGCGAAGCCATGGCCTGCGCGGGCGCGATGCCCTCAAGCGCAATCGCATACAGCGTGTCGGAATGTGCATCCGCGATTTTCATAAAAAACTTCCTTTCCGGGAGGTATTCCCTTCGTTCCCCCAGAATATTCAACGCTTTCCCGCGAAAATCCTTCTTGCGCCCGCGAAATACCATAAAAAGCCAAATGTTTTCCACACATTTACATATATTCTATTTACAGACGTGTGCTTCGGTGCTATAATAATTCCCGTTCCGGTGATGAACGGAATGCGGGGCATTAGCGCAGTTGGTAGCGCACAACACTGGCAGTGTTGGGGTCAGGAGTTCGAATCTCCTATGCTCCATGGAAGGTCGGGTCTGTGAAAGCAGATCCGATTTTTTTATCCTCGTATACGAATATCATTTAACCTGAAAAGCATGACATCTGAAAACAGACGGCGTATAATGGCGTCACTTTGGATAAGCGAGGGTTCAAACGATGAACAGGAAGGCGCTTTTCGCCGCCGGCGAAAGCATGGACATGACCACAGGCTCCCTTTGGAAGAAGATTTTCGTGTTCAGCGTGCCGCTGATGTTCTCGCAGGTGCTTCAGGTGCTGTTCAACATGGCGGACGTGGCGGTCGTCGGCCGCTTCGCGAGCGCGCGGGCGCTGGGCGCGGTCGGCTCGACGACGATTCTCGTGACGCTGTTCACCGGTTTTCTGATCGGCATGGGCAGCGGCGTCAACGTCATCACGGCGCAGCATCTGGGCGCGAAGGAACAGCGAAAGACGTTTGAATTCAACCATACTGCGCTGCTGGTCTGCCTGCTGACGGGCTTGCTCATCTGCGCGCTCTGTCTTCTGCTGGCGCGCTTCATGCTCAATCTTCTGAATACCAAGCCGGAGCTGATCGACGGCGCGGTGCTCTATTTCCGCATTTACGCGCTGGGCATGCCTGCGCTGGCACTGTTCAACTATGGCAACGGCGTTCTGAGCGCCAACGGCGACACGTCGCGTCCGCTGATTTACCTGACGATCGCGGGCGTGGCCAACGTGATTCTGAACCTCTTCTTTGTCATCGTCTGCGGTATGGCCGAGAACGGCGTGGCGCTCGCGAGCATCATCACGCAATACATGTCCGCGGCGATGATCCTCTGGCACATGAGCCGCCAGCACGACGACTGCCGCCTGAGCCTGAAGAAAGTGCGCTTTTACAAAGGGCACGCGCGGCACCTGCTGGGACTCGGCCTTCCCGCCGGTCTCCAGAACGCCATTTTCGCCATTGCGAACCTGTTCATTCAGGCGGGTGTGAATTCCCTCGATACGGTCATGGTGGAGGGAAACTCCGCCGCGGCGAACGCCGACGCGCTGATTTACAACGTGATGGCGGCGTTTTACACCGCCTGCTCCACGTTCATGGGACAGAACTGGGGCGCGAAAAAGCAGGATCGCATGCTCAAGAGCTATGCCGTGAGCCTGATTTACTCGTTTCTCGTCGGCCTGCTGCTGGGCGGCCTGCTGTATTTCTTTGGAGAGACGTTCCTTCGGCTGTTCACGCAGGATCATGAGACGGACGTTGTGCAGGCGGGCATGCAGCGCATACGCATCATGGGCTTCTCCTATTGCGTGAGCGCGTTCATGGACTGCACCATCGCTGCCTCCCGAGGCATCGGCAAGAGTTTCGGCCCCACGGTGATCGTGATCCTCGGCTCGTGCGTGTTCCGCGTGATCTGGGTCTATACGATCTTCGCGCATTTCAAAACGATTCCGTCGCTGTATCTGCTGTACGTCTTTTCTTGGACGATCACGGCGATTGCGGAGATTCTGTTCTTCCTGTACAGCTATCGGCGAACGGTGCGAATGAATTGAATTGTTAAGTTTCACAAACCCTATTTACACTGCCATGCGTTCGTGCTATAATATCTTTCGTTCGAAAGAGCACGGGGCATTAGCGCAGTTGGTAGCGCACAACACTGGCAGTGTTGGGGTCAGGAGTTCGAATCTCCTATGCTCCATAGAGTCCGGATATCGGTTGGTATTCGGGCTTTTTCTATATAAAAATCGGAAGCCGAAGCTTCCGGCGGTCTCCCCTATTCGTTGCTTTCCTCGTCTGCCATGCGGTAGCCCACGCCGACCTCAGTGAAGATGTATCGCGGCTCGTCGGAATTGGGTTCGATTTTGCGGCGGATGTTGGCCATATGAACGCGGAGGATTTTGTTGTCGCTTGACGCATACGGCCCCCAGATTTCCTTCATGATCTGCTTATAGGTCAGCACCTGTCCGGCGTGCTGGCCGAGCAGCGCGACGATGCGGTACTCGTTGGGTGTAAGACCCGTATCCGTGCCATTCATGAATACCCTGTGCTTCTTATAGTCGACGGTAAGCCCGCGCACCGTATAGACGCCGCTCAGCGCGATGGAGTCGTTTTCCATGGTCGTGCGCGTGTGGCGCAGCGCCGTGCGGATGCGCGCCATCAGTTCGATGGAGCCGAAGGGCTTGGTGAGATAGTCGTCCGCGCCGAGGTCGAGCGCGCGCGCCTTATCTTCTTCGGTTGAGCGAGCGGAAATGACGATAATCGGCGTTTTCGTCCAGCCGCGGATGCTCTGGATGATGTCGTTGCCGTCCAGATCCGGAAGCCCCAGATCCAGCAGGATGCAGTCCGGACAATGGGAGGAGATTATTTCCAACGCCTTTTTGCCGGTGTCCGTCACGATCACATCATAGTGCGCGGCCGTCAGCGTGGCGCGCAGGAAACGGCAGATACCGGCGTCGTCTTCAATGACCAGGATTTTACAGGGATATTCAGTACGCATGGTTTTCCTCCTCTTCACAGGGGAGCCAGAACTTCACGCAGCCGCCGCCACGGGCGCGATTGGAAGCGGTAATATCACCGCCATGGGCGCGGATGATCGAGCGGCATACGCTCAGGCCGATGCCCATGTTCCGGCGGCCGTCGGGCTGACTGCGCAGCAGCATGGCGCGGCCGTCGAATACGCTTTTCAGAAGGGAATCCGGGAAGCCCACGCCGTCGTCCTCCACGGACAGCACGGCGTGATTGCCCGCGCGGGCGATGGTGACCTCGATATGAGAGGCGTTTTCGCCGTGCGCGACCACGTTTTCAAACAGGTTCAGAAGCACCTGCTCGATCAGCGTCGCGTCCATCGGCGCGAGCAGAATCTCTTCCGGCTTGGTGACGGAAACGGAAATGGTGGGATTGTTGCGGCGGAACTTCACGATGGCGCTGCCGACGATTTCCTCCACGACCTCCGTGTCCTTCTTCAGCGAAACGCTTCCGCCGGAGAAGCGCGTGACCGACAGAAGGTTCTCCATCACTCGAATCAGCCACTTCGCCTCGCGGTTGATCTGGCGCAGCATCTCGTCGCGGTTGACGTTCGCGCTGGCGTCTGCGTCCATCAACACCGAGCTCGCGCCCAGAATCGAAGCTAGCGGCGTGCGCAGATCGTGCGATACGGAGCGCAGAAGGTTTGCGCGCATCTTTTCCGCTTCCATTTCGTAGCGAAGCTGCTCCTGCCGCTTGATCTGGCTGGTCAGCGCGCTGATGATCAGCGACACCAGCAGCATCGAAAGAAATGTGAGCGGATAGCCTGTGATGGACATGTTGAACTCCCAGAAGGGATGGGTGAAAATGGTGTTCACGCACACGACCGAAACGAGGGACGCGACGATGCCGTGAATATACCCGTGCGTGAAGCGCGCGATGAGCGCGACGGCGAGAATGTACAGGGACATCGAAAACGTGTTGTTGTCGTCGTGAATCTTTGAAAGCGCAAGGGAGATCAGCGTCGCCGCCAAAAGAATCCCGAAGGAAATCAGCGCATCAATCAGCCACTCGATCAAACACTCTGTCCACCGGCGACGTTTCATGAAACAACTCCCCTTCCCCTACATTTCATGTATATTATAGCACAAATTTGCACATGAACTGCGGCCGGGAGCATTCTTTCCGGAAAATTAGCGAAGGCACGATGTATAATATTCTGGAATTTGATCCGGAGGGGGAACAGGAAGTTATGCCGAGCGCCGAGTATGTCAATGCGAAAAAGGAATTCAGAAACTGCCTGCTGATGTCGATTTTCGGTCTGGGTGTGCCGATTGTGATCGCGTTCAGGGAGTGGCTGCCGATCATGCGCGCCGAAAAGGCCAAGGCGCGCGCCGCTCAGAAGGCGTAAGCGATTCGGAAAAGATGAGATGGAAGCGGAATTCGGAAACGAAGGCCGCTTCCATTCATTTCCCGGGAAATCTTTGGTGAAGTTTCGAACAAATGTTTGCTTTTTAAGGCGACCCGTGATATAATCGAAATCATCGAAAGAAAAACGGGAGGAAGACTGCATGCGCGACGCGTCCGAAAAGAAAATGCAGATTCTGGATTTCATTCGCAGGGAGATTGACGACAAGGGCTATCCGCCCTCGGTTCGTGAAATCTGTCTGGCGGTCGGGCTGAAATCGACCTCCACGGTACACGCGCACCTGAACCGATTGGAGGAGGAAGGCTACATCCGCCGCGACGCGACAAAGCCGCGCGCGCTGGAGCTGACGGACACGGCGACGGTCAGAGGGCGCAGCGTGCCGCTGGTCGGCCGGGTGACGGCGGGCATGCCGATTCTGGCGCAGCAGAACATTGAGGAATACTACATGCTCCCGCAGAATCTGGTGGGCGGCGACGAGGTGTTCATCCTGTCCGTGCAGGGTGAAAGCATGATCGAGGCCGGCATTCTGGACGGTGACTTTGTGATCGTGCGCCGCCAGAGCCACGCGGAAAACGGCGATATTGTCGTGGCCATGATCGATGACGAAGCCACGGTGAAGCGCATCTTCTATGAGAAAACCCGCGTGCGGCTTCAGCCGGAAAACTCCGCCATGCAGCCGATTTATGCGCGCGACGTCACGGTGCTGGGGCGCGTGATCGCGCTGTTCCGGCAGATGTAAGAAATAAAAGCAGAAAGGCATGATTCCGATGAACCATAAATCCTCCTTCCCGTGGCGCGCGTTTCTGAAAAGCGTGGCGGCGATTGCTGTTCCCGTCGCGCTTCAGAATCTTCTTACGACCACGGGAAGCATGATCGACACGGTGATGCTCGCGTCCCTCGGCAAGGAAACGGTCGGCGGCGTGGGTCTGTGCGCGCAGTTTTCGTCGCTGATGTTCTCCGGCTACTGGGGCTTTGTCGGCGGCGGCATCCTGTTTATGTCGCAGTATTTCGGCGCGAAGGACGACGACGGCGTAAACCGCGCCTATGGGCTTACGCTCAGCTGCATGATGGTCGTGGGTTTGATTTTCATGACGCTGGCCGTCGCCTTCCCGGGCGCGGTTATGCGCATTTACACCGATAAGCCGGTCATTCAGAAGCCCGGCGAGGAATATCTGGCGATCGTCGGCTTTGCCTATCCGCTGCAGATTTTCTCGATGGCGATGTGCGCGCTTCTGCGCTCGACGCGGCGCGTGCGCATTCCGATGTTCGGCGCGGTTGCGTCCGTGGCGACGAACGCGTTCTTAAACTGGGTGCTCATTCACGGAAAGCTCGGCTTCCCGCAGATGGGCGTGCGCGGCGCGGCGCTGGCGACGGTGATTTCGGCGGCGGTGAACGTGATAACGATTCTCATCCTGTCCGGGGCTGTGAAGCATCCCTACCTTTTCAAGCTGCGCCGGCATTTCAACTGGAACCGCGCGGCGCTGAAGTCCTACTTCCATAAATGCTTTCCGATTCTCATGAACGAGATCCTGATCGGCGTGGGCAACATGGTCATCAATGTGGTGCTGGGTCGGCAGAGTGAGGAGGCGATTGCTGCCACGGCGGTGTTCCGCACACTGGAGGGTCTGGTCATCGGCTTCTTCGCGGGCTTCTCCAACGCGTCCGCCGTGCTTGTGGGCAACGGAATCGGCGCGGGTCGGTTGGACGAAGCCTATGAGCGCGCGTGGCGGCTGGTATACCTTTGCGGAAGCTGCATCCTGACGGTCTGCCTTCTGCTGCTGGCCGTACACGCGCCGGTTCTGAAGGCCATGAGCCTGTCCGGCGAGTCGCTGACCATCGGCACCGGCATGCTGATCGTGTATTGCGTGGCGGCGACGGTGCGCATGTGCAACTGGACGCAGAACGATACCTTCCGCGCCGCCGGAGACGCGGCGTACGGCACGATTCTCGAAATCGCGTTCATGTACGCCATGGTGCTGCCGATGGTCTGCCTGACCGGCCGCGTGTGGCATTCGCCGTTTTTGCTGATCTTTGCCTGCTGCTATATCGACGAACCGATTCGCTTTGTGCTGATGCACCGGCACCTGTATTCGGGAAAGTGGATCAAGCCCGTCACCCCGCAGGGACAGGCCGCGCTGCCCGCGTTCCGCGAGAAGCACGCTCACAAAAAGGCGTCCTGATCCTCGATTTCCGTGCAGGAAAGGCGATTGAAAACGAAGCAGTCCGGCGCGTGGTCGTTCACCATGCCCACCGCCTGCAGGAAGCTGTACACGACGACGGGCCCCATGAAGCAGAAGCCCTCTTCCCTGAACGCCGCGCTGATCCGCTCGGACAGCGCGGTTTTCGCGGCCGGAGCGGCGCTGTGGGCGGGATAGCGCACGGTCTGCCCCTTGGTAAACGCCCAGAACCAGCGGTCGAAGGAACCCTCGCGCGCCTGAATCCGCACAAAGGCGCGGGCGTTCCGCACCATGCCCGAAAGCTTGCGCGCGGAATGAATGATGCCCGGCGCTTCCAACAGCGCGGCAAGCTGCGCTTCCGAGTAAGCGGCGAGTACGGCAGGCTCGAAATTGTCAAAGGCGGCGCGCATGGCTTCCCGCTTCGCGAGCACGGTGGCCCACGAAAGGCCGCATTGCATCATCTCGAGCGTCAGAAACTCAAACAGCGCCCGGTCGTCGTGACATTGGCGCGCGCCCCATTCCTCATCGTGATAGCGAAGCATCTCCAGGCTGGACAGGCACCATGGACAGCGTTTTTCTTCGTTCATTTGTTCTCCTTTTTGCCCGCGGCCCTTGCCTTTTGCCGCGGAGAGCGGTATAATACTTGCGATTTCTGCTGTTTCGGAGGGATACCGAAAATGAGTGACAAGCGCATGTGCGTGCTGGATGAAACCAAGGTGTGCGACAACTGCGGCGAATGCGACCGCTGTGATTTGGATCCGAACAAGATCTGCGACAACTGCATGAAGTGCCTGAAGTCGGACGGCGCGGAGTATCGCGCCATTCAGATCGACGGCGTGGAGATCGACGATAAGGACAAGGTCGAGCTTCCTGAATGACCTTCGCCGAAGACGCGCCGCGCTTCCTTCCCATGAACCATGGCGGGAGGACGCGCGGCGCTTTTTTTGTAGGGTAAATCGAGGAATTTTCATGCCGCAGAGGACGGAAAAGCATCGCCCGACGCGCCGCCGAGTTGTGCGGAGGTGCCGTAAGTTCAGGAACGCCGTCTCGCGCGGCGCGCCTGACGGTTCATCTGTGCCTGCTTATCCATCGTTTCGATCTCGGCAATGTCCGCGTCGCGGGTCAGAAGCCGCCACTTCTTCGTGCAGAACCAGCCGATGACGAACAGCGACACGCCGCGCATCAGCGTGGTAAACTGAACGGCGTACACGTCCATCCCCAGCAGCCGCATCGGCGTGTCGCCGGTGATCGAGCTGACCAGCGTGCCCGTCATCAGGCCAAGGAAGGCGAACAGGTTCACGCCGATGGAGTAAAACGCGATGTGCGTAGTGGAATTTTCCTCCGGCAGGTTCATATACAGCACGTTGGCGTAGGAAAGATTCAGCCCGACCGAAAGCAGGTTCTGCCAGACGGACACCGGCACGTACAGGAAGGTCGTCTTCTTCGTCATGAAAAAGAAGATGAATTCCGTCGGCACAAACAGAAGACAGGCAATGCCGAAGGTTTTAATCCACGAATACCGGTGCAGCACCCGCTTCCACAGCGTGTTTGTGAAAATCAGAATGAGCGTATACATCACCGACATAGCGTTGATCAGCGTGTAGGGAAACCGCATGTGGTTCAAAAGGTGATACGCCCACAGGCCGTTGTTCAGGTTGGCCACGTAGTTCCAGATGAACGTCAAAAGCATGCACAAAAGGAACTTGCGATAGCGGAACGGCAGTGTGAACACCTGTGAAAAGCGGATTTTCTCGTGCGCCTCGCTGGGATATTCGCGGGCGCACGCCTGCATGCCCACATCGATCAGCACCAGAACGAACGCGAAATAGCGGCAGCCCAGAATCAGCTGCGCCTGATGCGGCGAACCGGCCACCGCGTCGGCGAGCACGCCGCTCAGCAGCAGGACGGTGCTGGACATCATCGACGAAAACACCTGATTGAGTACGATATACCGCGTGCGCCGCTCGTTGTCCTGCGGGTAGAAGGCATAGAACCATTGCGTGATGCCCGGGCTGAACAGCGCGTATTCCGCGTAGGCGACGAACAGAATGCCGATGAACCACCACAGCCGCTGGCGCGGGTCGGTCACAAACTGCGGCATCAGCGTCGTCGCCAGTATGTACAGCGCGTAGAACACGATTTTGGACGCGAGCAGCCACGGCTTGCGGTTGCGGATGCGTTCCAGCAGCATGCCGGAAAACACGCTGACGCAGCTGGCAATGTACGGGATAAAGGAAATAATGCCCACGCCGGTGATGGAAATGTCGTACATCGACAGAAAGCCGGTGTAGAAAATGCCGGTGATGAACACGTTGTACATGGACGTGATCAGCGAGCTGCCAAGGCTGATCAGCCGCCCCTTCGCGTGGTCGTCCTTCAAATTATAGATGTCCAGAAACGCAGCCTTCCGTTCGCGAAAGCTCGAATGGTGATGCATCCTCATCGCCTCCCATGCGTTGGTTCCGTGCCGTGCGCATCAATGTACGACGAATCCGGCGAAGCTATACGGCGCAATTTCCGCCTTCAGCCGAACCGTGCGCCCGTCGAGCGCGGCTTCGCAGCCGAACGCGTGCGAAACGGAGCCGCCCTCCCCCATCGTTACCGCCGGATCGATCGCGAAATCGTCCGACAGGTTCCACATGCCGACGGCGAGTCCTTCATCTGTGCGCTTGACGAGCAGATACAGATCCGGATAGCCGGGACAGACGGCGGTCAGCGGCCTGCGCCCGACCCATTCGAGCGCCTGAATCAGCTGGCGCTGACGGCAGTAGCCGCGCGTCATGCCCCAGCGGCTCAGCGCCCGCCACATGTCAAAGGGATAGACGGCAAAGCGCTGCCCGTTCGCATTTTCATACAGGAAGCACGACGGCTGCCCGCCGATTCGGGAAAGCACGGCCGCGCCCGATTTCGGCGCAATTTCGCGAAAGCGCGGCGCGCCGGTCGTGGCGACGTACTCGTCGTCGGCTTCGAAATACTCTTCTCCTGCCTGCTCCCGTTCTTCTGACATTCGCTCAATGCCCACGTCCACACCGCGCGCCATCAGCAAGCGCGCCGCGTCCATATCGATGACCGCGCCCTCGGAAAGCTGTTCCTCCGTGACGTATTTGCCGTTTTCGCCGAACACCACGTGCGGGCCGCGGCCATTGTAGGTAATTGGAAGGCTGTTATCGCACAAAAGCCGCTGCGCGGAGGAAAAGAAAAAGCGGCTGACCAGCTCGTCCAGGCTGACGTCCGGGCGCAGGTCGGCGGCGCGAAGGCGATGCTGGCGGCACAGGACGTTTGTTCCTTCAAAGCTGCCGCCGCGCATGTGAGCTTCCAGCCAGCGGTATACGGGCGCGCTGCGCCGCATCGCGTCGGCGTAGCCGCGCTCATAGCGGGGCGAAGAGGTATAGTCGATCGTGTAGCGCAGAATGCCGTCCGCGTGATCGTCCGTGCGCAGCGCCTGATCGAACACCTCCAGATGGCTGGCGGGCGTGGCGAAGCGCGGGCGCGGATAGGTGTCGCCCTCCGTGAACAGCTCGATGTCCGCGTCCTTCAGGAAGGAAAGCTCCATGCGGTTGACTTCGATCAATGGCCCAAGCCCCACGCCTTGAAAGCCGCGCGCCTTCCAGTACGGCGCGCCGGAAAGCCGCAGGAACGGGCGCGTGCTTCCGGCGAACGCGCGGGAAAGCGCCAGCGCGTCCACGCCGTCCGCGTCCCATGTGGACAGCACCGAGCTGACGCCCAGCCGCACATTCGGGTTTATTTCGTCCACGCGCCGCCGCAGTGTCCGCGCGAGCGCCGTCAGCGCGTCGCTGCCCATATCCAGCCATTCGTCGCGCTCCCGGCAGGCGCTGCCGCCGAAAACGAGCGCTTTCAGCTCGGAACGATCGATCTTCCGGCCGACGCGCTTTTCGTATTCCTTCATATGATATTCGCAGCAGCAGCCGTTTCCGTTCGGGCGCACGCACAGGCGGTAGTCGTCGTCCAGCATGATCAGCTTCGCGCCGGTGGCCGCGATGCGTCCCACCCAGTCGGCATAGTCCCGCACAAAGGCCTCGTCCGACGGGCAGAAGGTGTCGTCGCACGTCGTACCGTTCATGCCGACCATGCGGCGGTACTTTCCTGCGTTTCGCAGCGCGTCCGGATCGTCCTGAATCAGCGCGCCGCCGTGTCCCAGCGAACAGATCCACACGCCGACCTCAAGCCCGCTTTGCTCGAAGAAAGCGCGGTTCTCAATCAGCAGCCGCTCCTCCTCCGCAAGACGGGTCTCTCCCTCGATGCCGCGCGCGGAGCAGAGCCATACCCGCGTCGCGCCGACCCTGCGAAGCTCCGCGAGCGTCGCTTCGCGGTCGAGCGTGCGGTTTGGAAACCAGTTGGTAACCGGAACGGAGATACGGTACATCGTCATTCCTCCTGCCATCGTGTTGTCGGCGCGGGGTGAAAAAAGCCGGCACGCCCGAAACAGCTGCGGACACGCCGGCAATGCAGGAAGCTCAGTGTTTGGTTTCGACGGGCAGCTCGCTGGTGCAATGCGGGCAGCGGGTCGCGTCCTTGTGGATTTCGCTGAAGCAGAAGGGGCAAAGGCGCGCGGGCTCCTTGGGAGCCTCCTCCGCTTCCTTCTTCTTTCCCAGCGCCGTCAGGCGGTTGATCAGCTTCACTAAGAAGAAGATGCACACGGCCACGGCGAGGAAATTGAAGATCGCCTGCAGGAACATGCCGTAGGGAATCTCGGTCTGTCCGACGACCCACTTCATCTGCTCAAAGCTCACCTTGCCGGTAATCAGCGAAATCAGCGGCATCAGAATGCTGTTGACCAGCGCGGTGACGATGGCGGTGAACGCGCTGCCGATCATCATGCCGACGGCCAGATCGACCACGTTTCCCTTGAACGCGAAGGCCTTGAACTCGTTCCAGAGCTTTTTCATGAACTCCCACTCCTCTTTCGTTGGTTGCTTCATTATATCACAGATGGAATTTCGCGTTCACGCTTTCCCGTGTGCGTCATCATATTTAACATACGCATGAATAAAAACGAACAAACAGACGGCTCCTGAACGGAATAATGCGTGAATTGGCGTGAAAATCATCAATTTCCCCTTGCAATTTCATCGAAAAAGGGTTATTATATATATGGTTCTTTATCATTCTTTAAGGAGGCTACCCCATGAAAAAGATCCTGTGCTTCGCGCTGGCTCTCGTTCTCGCTCTTGGCCTTGCGACCGTTCCGGCTTCCGCCGAGAACTTCAAAGTCGCCATGGTCACCGACACCGGCGGAATCAACGACCAGTCCTTCAACGCTCTGGCCTGGCAGGGCCTGCAGCGCGCCAAGGAAGAGCTGGGCGTCGAGGTTTCCTATCTCGAGTCCGTCACCGAGGCCGACTACGCCACCAACCTCGAAACCCTCTATGATGAAGGCAACGACCTGATCATCTGCATCGGCTGGATGATGGCCGACGCTCTGAAGGAAGCCTGCGCGGCGCACCCGGAGCAGAAGTACGCCATCATCGATAACGGCTCCGTCGCCGACAACTGCACGGGCGTGAACTTCGCCACCGAGCAGTGCTCCTACCTCGTCGGCCTGGTTGCCGGCTACATGACCAAGACCAACAACGTCGGCTTCGTCATCGGCATGGTTTCCCCGCTGATGAACACCTTCGGCGTCGGCTACTACGCGGGCGTCAAGGCTGCGAACCCCGACTGCACCATTCAGCATTATAACGCCAACAGCTACGGCGACGCGGCTGGCGGCAAGGCCGCGACCATCAACATGTACGCGCAGGGCGCGGACATCGTGTACCACGCGGCTGGCGGCACGGGCATGGGCGTTATCGAAGCGGCTGCCGAGCAGGGCAAGTTCGCCATCGGCGTCGACCAGGATCAGAACTACCTGGCTCCCGAAGCCGTTCTGACCAGCGCCGTGAAGCGCGTTGACAACGGCGTTTATAACCTGTGCAAGGCTCTCACCGAAGGCACCCTCGAGGCCGGTGAGGTTGTGTACGATATCGTATCCGGCGGTGTTGACATTGCCGAGACCACCACGCTGATCGACGCCGACACCCTCGCGAAGGTCGAGGACGCGAAGGCCAAGATCCTCTCCGGCGAGATCGTCGTTCCCGCCACCGTTGAAGCGTTCGCTGCCATCTATGGCGAGGATGCGTATCCCTTCAAGTAATTGATTTCCGCAAATCCCTGCTCGCCAGGCGGGCAGGGATTTTTCTGGTAAAGCGATCCCCCTCCTTCAAAAACCCAATGAATGCGAGGTGCAACTCGTTTGACTTCGGAAGGCAACGAAAACCGGATTCCCGCGGCAGTTGAGATGCGCGGCATCGTGAAGATGTTCGGCTCGTTCAAGGCTAACGACGGAATCAACCTCACCGTGAACAAGGGAGAGATTCACGCGATTCTCGGCGAGAACGGCGCGGGCAAGTCTACGCTGATGAACATCCTCTACGGCCTGTATCAGCCCACAAAGGGCGAAATCTTCATAAACGGTAAAAAGGCGCACATCGATTCGCCGAACAAAGCCATTGAGCTGGGGATCGGCATGGTGCATCAGCACTTCATGCTGGTTCAGCCGTTTACCGTTACCGAAAACATCATCCTCGGCCTTGAACCCGTGAAACACGGCGTGCGGCTCGACATTGCCAGCGCCCGCAGGCGCGTGGTGGAAATCTCAAAGCGCTACGGCCTGAACGTCGATCCGGACGCGAAGATCGAGGATATTTCCGTCGGCATGCAGCAGCGCGTGGAGATCCTGAAGGTGCTCTACCGCGGCGCGGACATTCTGATTCTCGACGAGCCGACCAGCTCCCTCACCCCGCAGGAAATTCTGGAGCTGGTGGAAATCATGCGCAACCTTACCCGCGAGGGCAAGAGCGTGATTCTGATTACGCATAAGCTGAAGGAAATCAAGGAATGCGCTGACAAATGTACCATCATCCGTCAGGGCAAATACATTTCAACTGTGAATGTAAGTGACGTCACCGAGCACGATCTGGCCAGCATGATGGTCGGACGCAACGTGGAGTTCACTGTCGATAAAGCGCCCATTCAGCCCGGGGAAACGGTTCTCTCCGTTCGCGACCTGCACGCCCGCGACTACCGCAAGGTAGAAGTGCTGCGCGGCCTGTCGATCGACGTGCGCCGCGGCGAAATCGTGGGCATCGCCGGCATCGACGGCAACGGCCAGACGGAGCTGGTCGAAATTCTGACCGGCCTTAAAAAGGCGACGCACGGCTCCGTTACCATGAACGGGCAGGACGCCTACAACAAATCCCCCCGGTACTTGTACGAGCTGGGCATCTCCTCCATCCCCGCCGACCGGCAGAAGCACGGTCTGGTGCTGGATTTCTCGGTGGAGGACAACCTGCTTCTGCAGAACATTTCAAACCGCCCCTATTCCTTCCTTGGCACGCTGAACCGCAGGGCGATTCACGCGCACGCGACCGAGCTGATCGAGAAATTCGACGTTCGCCCGCGCGGCTGCGAAACGCATCCGGCCGGTTCTCTTTCCGGCGGCAACCAACAGAAGGTCATCATTGCGCGCGAGGTTACCAACGACAAGGATCTGCTGATCGCCGTGAACCCGACGCGCGGACTGGACGTGGGCGCGATTGAGTATGTGCACCGCTATATCGTAGATCAGCGCAATAAGGGCAAGGCGGTTCTGCTCGTGTCCTTTGAGCTGGACGAAATCATGAGCCTGTCCGACCGAATCGACGTAATTTTCGAAGGAAAAATCGTCTATTCCGCGCCGGGCAAGGAAACAAACGAACGGCAGCTGGGTCTGATGATGGCAGGAGGAGGCGAGCACCATGTCGGCTAAAAAGCAGCTGGAAAGCCGTCGGCTGAGCCGCAATCTTCATAAGATTGTCTCGTCCAGCTTTCCGTACACCATTCTTTCCATTCTGGTCGGCTTTATCGCCGGCGGCATCGCGCTGCTGATCGCGGGCTACAACCCGCTGGAGGCGTACGCCAGCCTGTTCCGCGCCATCTTCCTGAACGCGAAAACCGGCAAGCTAAGCACGAAATCGATGACCTATTCGTTCATCGAATACGCGAATCCCTACATCCTGACCGGTCTTTCTGTCGCCTTCTCCTTTAAAACCGGCATCTTCAACATCGGCGCGGAAGGACAGTACATCGTCGGTTCGCTGGCGGCGTGTCTGGTGGCCATCTTCGTGAAAGCGCCCGCGTGGGTGCTGATTCCCCTGTGCATCCTCGCGTCTATCGCCGCGGGTGTGCTGTGGGGCGGCATCGTGGGCTATCTGAAGGTTCGCTTCGGCTCCCACGAGGTGCTGTGCATGATCATGTTCAACTGGATCGCGTTCTACCTTTCCAATTTCATTGTGAATCTGGAAAGCGTGAACGTTGGCGGCGGCAAGACGTGGACGAAGATCATTCCGGATGAAGCGAAAATTACGATTTCCAAGTGGTTCCCGGCGAACGTGGTTTCCTCGAACACGCACTTCGGCATCGTGCTGACGCTCATTTGCGTGATTGCCATCTGGTACATCATTTCCCGTACGACGCTGGGTTATCGCCTGAAATCCGTGGGTCTGAACCGCGACGCGGCGGAATACGCGGGCATCAACGCCAATCGCTGCGTGATCGTCTCGCTGGCGATCTCCGGCGCGCTGGCCTCGCTGGCGGGCGGCCTGCAGGTGCTGGGCGTGAACTACAAGATCAACCAGTTCGCCGCGCAGGAAAGCTACGGCTTCAACGGCATTACCGTGGCGCTGATCGGCGGCTGCAACGCGTTCGGAACGCTGCTCGCGGGCTGGTTCTTCGGCGCGATGAAGTATGCCGGCACTCGCATGAAGGTTGGCAGCGACCGCGTGCCCAAGGAAGTCATCGACATCATCATGGGCTGCATCGTGTTCTTTATCGCCATTTCCGGCCTGTTCCGCGCGTTCTTCGTTCGCAGAATCAAGGGAGGTGACATGTTCTAATGAATCAGGTTCTGATTACCATCGGCGTGATTCTGAACGCAACTTTGATGTATACGCCTCCGCTTCTCTTCGCGGCGCTGGGCAGCTGCTTCTCGGAAAAGAGCGGCGTGGTCAATATCGGCCTTGAGGGCATGATTGTCATCGGCGCGTTTACCGGCGCGGCGGTCGGCCACTTTGTGGACGCGCCGTGGCTCGCCTTCCTCTGCGCGGGACTCGCGGGCGGACTGCTCGCGCTCCTGCACGCGTTCGCCACCGTCACCTGTCAGGCGGATCAGACAATTTCCGGCACGGCGATCAACTTCCTCGCCTCCGGCCTGTCGGTCTATATCTGCTTCCTGCTGTTCCGGACGAGCGAAACGATGCCCGTCAAGAGCAAGCTGCCCCGCATCTTCAACGACCTGTTCGTCTGGCTGGGCAATAACCTCCCGGAGGGCGCGGCAAAGCTGTTCCGGCAGAACGGCTTCTTCGATCTGGTGTTCAACACCTACGCGTCCGCCTATATCGCCTTCCTGCTGGTGATCGTGGTGTGGTACGTGTTTTACCGCACGCGCTTCGGCCTGCGTCTGCGCGCCGTCGGCGAGCATCCGCGCGCGGCGGATACGCTGGGTGTGAACGTGACGCTGGTTCGCTACCTCTGCGTCATCCTTTCTGGCATTCTGGCCGGCTTCGGCGGCGCGTCCATCACGCTGGCGACCGTTTCCGCGTTCCGACCCACGATCGTCGTCGGTCAGGGCTTTATCGCCATCGCGGCTGTTATCTTCGGCAACTTCAAGCCGCAGGGCGCGATGCTCGGCTGCATCCTTTTCGGTTTCTGCAACGGTCTGCGCGTGGTGCTGGGCTCCGACGCGAAGATTTCGTTCACGCTGTTCGAAAAGGCGGTCAACATCCCCATCCCCGTGAACATCATTTCGATGATCCCCTATGTGGTCACGATCATCACGCTGGTTCTGTTCGTGGGACGCGCGCGCGGCCCGGCGGCGAACGGAAAGCCGTATATCAAATCGAAATAACACATATCTGTTGCATGCAACGCCAAAATCGCTTATAATGTTGGTAGATACCGGGTCTGCGCCGCATTCCCGCGCGCAGACCGGTATCTATATCCGTACGGAGGGTTTAATAAACGATGGCATCCCGCAATTCGGAAAGAAAATCGCACACGCGTCTGGATGAAGAGCAGCTTCTGCGCGATCACAGAACGCTGGTTGAAATGGAAAAGCGCGAGAAAAAGCGCGTTCGCCGGGCGTGGCATTGGGGTACGTTCCGTCACGTCCTGCTGGTTCTGCTTACGCTGATTCTGGCAATCGTGACGATCGTCGTCATGGTCGTGGGGCAGTTCCTGCGCGGCCCGTCGCCGACGGCGAGCGACCTCGTGGTGCAGACGCTCATGGAATCCAGCGCGCTGAAGTTCGTTCCCTATCTGTTCCTGTTTGAGAAGACGGATGAAGCGATCCAGCGCAACACGCTCGTCGTGCCGGAGGAAGCGACGGACGCGAGCCTTGTTACCGTTCGCGCGCATTCATTCGCCGATGAAACGGGCGATGCGGAGACCGGCGAGGTCTTCGACAAAAACGGCGTTCGCATTGAAGAAGTCGTGGGGCCGACGTATCGCGGTTATATGATGATCGTGCGCGATCCGGCGCAGGTGATAGTCGGCGTAAGCCATAACCCCTTCTCCAAGGCACACGCCGGAAAAAAGGTGAACGACATCATCGCTTCCTATGACGCGGTCGGCGGCATCAACGCCGGCGCGTTCTACGACGCGAACGGCACCGGAAACGGCGGCGAGCCGCTGGGACTCGTGTATTCCGAGGGCAAGCGCCTGAACCGTGCCGACAACGGCGCGTATAAAACGGTGGTCGGCTTCGACAAGGAGAACATTCTCCGCGTCGGCACCTATACCTCCGACGACGCGGAGAAGATCGGTCTGCGCGACGCGGTCGCTTTCGGCCCGGCGCTGATCGTCAACGGAAAGGCCGCCACGATCAAGGGCAACAGCTCCGGCCTGAACCCGCGCTCCGCCATCGGCCAGCGCAGCGACGGTGCCGTGCTGCTGCTCGCCATCGACGGCCGTCAGGCAAACTCCTTCGGCGCGTCGTATGCCGACCTGATCAAGGTGATGCAGGACTACGGCGCGGTGAACGCGTGCAACCTCGACGGCGGCTCGTCCACCGTCATGTACTACGAGGGCGAACAGAAGAACGACGGCATGGCGATTTCCGCTTCGCGCCGCCTGCCGACCGCATGGATTGTAAAACGGGGTGAAAACTGATGAGCAAACGCAAAAGGAAATACACCCGCTATACCGAGGGCAAGCTGCGCCTTCGCAACATTCGCTTCTGGGTGATCTATCTCGTGCTTGTGGCGCTGCTCGTTTTCGCCGGAACGCGTGTGTATCGCTATTTCGATACCTCCCTCACAGCCTACGAGGAAGCGGCTTCCAAGTCGCAGAAGATCGTCGACGAAGTGAGCGCCATTTTCACGGAAAAGCACTTCGACCAGCTGTATGCGTATGAGGATTCCTCCCTCGATTACATGGAAACGAAGGAGGACTACGTTGCCTACCTGAACCGGCTGACGGAGAACGCCGAAATCGATTGTACGCTGGTGCGCTCCGAGCAGCCGGACGAGCAGACCTATTCGGTTACGGCGGACGGCAAGAGCTTCGCCACGTTTGTGCTGAAGAAGTCCGGCGAATCGGAGTTTGAGATCCTGCCGATGTTCGGCTTCACGCTTCGCGCCGAGGAATACGAGCTCAAGTCGATTCAGACGTCGATTCTTCAGCTTGCGGCCTATGAGGTCACCGCCCGCGACAGCGACACCGTATACGTAAACGGAAAGGCGCTGACGGCCGAGCAGGCGATTTCGACTGGCGCGAAGCTGTTCTACGACGGACACCTGCCGGAGGGATACCCCTCCCCGACGCTGACGACCTACCGCTTCACCTGCGCGCTGGGCGAGCCGGAAATTCGCGTGGTCGACGCGTCCGGCAGCGAATGCGAGCTGACGAAGGAATCGGACTACACCTATTCCTACCAGTTCCAGTACGCCGACGAAACCATGAAGCCGCAGTTCGAAGCGAATGTTCTGGAATACGCAAAGGACATCTGCCTCTACACGACGAACAACCAGACGCAGGCAAGGGTGCTCAAACGCATGGAGACCGGCTCCAAGGCGGCGGAAGCCATCAAGAACATCGACGCAAAGTGGCTCACAAAGGCGGACAAAAAGTCCTTTGAAAACGAGCGCACCGAAAACTACGCCATGTTCGGCGAAAGCATCTTCTGCTGCGACGTGCACTTCGACTATAACACGGTCTCCCGCGGCGTGGAGAACTCCTACCCCACCTCCTACCGCCTGTATTTCAAACTCGTGGATGGCGCGTGGCTGATCTACGATTTCGAGAATCTCTGATTTCCGCTCAAGGCAGCAGAAAAGCCGCTTCCTTCCTCGTCACGAGGAATCGAAGCGGCTTCTTTGATCAGGTGAAAAGCCGCTTCGTTCTCTCTCACGAGAAGTCGAAGCGGCTTTCCTTATTCAGCTCAGCCAATCAGGTGGAAGAACTCCGCGAGAGCCTTCTCATGCTGGCCGAGGGTTACGAGGTGATGGTTATAAATCGGTCGGGTCAGGAAATAGCTGAAATCATCCAGCTTCAGGCGAATCTGCGTGCGGCAGAGCGTCGGCTCCTGAAGGTTGCCGACGATTTCGCCATCCTTTGCGAAGTACCGGTCGAGCGCGGCGTTGGTCTTGAAGATCGTGCAGGGAACCTCCGGCACGTGACCGGCCACGGCTACGCCGATTCCGCTCTCATAGTGCGTGGTCAGGCGGTAGCTTTCCGGCATGTTCATCGGCAGGGTGCAATGCGCCAGCACCATTTCGCCCTTCTCGGTGTTAATGCGGCTGGGATTGCACAGGAACACGGGATTTCCGGAGACCTCGCCCAGAATGACCATCGACATCAGCGACGGCACGTCGCCCTCGCAGCCGCCATAAATGCCCTCGGCATTCAGAATGGCAAGGCCGAGACAGCCGGTGGTGTGCACGCTGTCCAGCAGATCAAAGCAGCGAACGGTCAGGCCAAACAGGCCGTGACGGTCGACGATGCGCCGGAACGCGCCATACACATTCAGCGCCTTTTCCATTTCGGCCGCGTCGTAGCCCTTGCCCTTCAGGTCGAGCGTCCAGCGGTTCTCCGGATAGCCGCCCTTCTTGATCTCATCCTGCAATTCGCTCATTGGAATCTTTTCCAGCGACACGCCCAGCTTGGCGCGATAGGCCGCGTCGTCGGCCGGACTCGCGATCAGCCAGTCCGAGGGATCGCCGATCAGGCCCAGCTTCTTCCCCTTCAGGTTCGCCTTCGCCTGATAGGCGCTCTTCAGCGCACGGATGCGGGCGGCGACGTCCTTCACGCTGCCGTGAATGATCTCGCCATAATGCCCGTGCGCCTGAAGGTAGGAAAGAATTTCCATCGAAGCGGCCAGCGAATTGCTTTCGCCGCTGGTAAGAATGTACAGCGGGCGCTCGGCCAGCTTCAGATATTTCTCAAGGAAGATGCCCTCGCTTCCGCCGGAAGCCACATAGACCAGCCCGAACGGCACCTTGTCCAGCTCGTCCATTTCAACGAGACGCAGTTCTTCCTTCAGCTCATCCTGCACGCAGGACAGATAGTCCTTCACGCGCTCCTCGGTAACCTGGCTTAGGGGGCTTTTCACGCGGCAAACAAGAATCGACATGGATGAATCTCCCTTCTCAATGAATTAAGCGTGCTCAAAGCATTCGCGGTCGATCTTTTGCAGCCATTCGCGAATCTGAATGTGCTGCGGGCAGGCGGCTTCGCAGGCGCCACAGCCCACGCACTTCTTCGCGCTGGGCTCTTCTACATAGTTCTTATAGAAGCCCTCAAAGCCGCCAAACATGGCGCAGCTGTCGTAGCGGCGGAAGATCTGCGGAATCTTGATCTCCTGCGGGCACGGCTGGCAGTATTCGCAGCCGGTGCAGCCGACGCGAATGCGCGCCTCATAGGCTTCGCGCACGCGCACGTACATCGCGGCTTCCTCGGCGCTCACGCAATTCGCGTCCGCGTGCTCGAAGATGCGCAGGTTGTCTTCAATCTGCTCCATCGTGGACATGCCGGAGAGAATCGTGACGACCTCGGGGCGATTGTACAGATAGCGGAACGCCCATTCGGCGGGGCTGCGCCTGACCGGCTGCGCGGCGTACAGCGCCTGAACCTCCTCGGGAATGTTGCGCGTAAGCGCGCCGCCGCGAAGCGGCTCCATGACCACAACGCCGATTCCCTTCGACGCGGCGTACTCCACGCCCTTCATCGTCGCCTGATGAAATTCGTCCAGGATGTTCATCTGCACCTGCGCGAGCTCCCACGGATAGCTGTCCACGACGCGCTTGAATACGTCAAAATCGTCATGGAACGAGAAGCCAACGTGCAGAATCTTGCCCTTCTTCTTCATTTCGTCGAAGAATTGGAGCAGACCCACCGGCATCAGCCGGTCAAAGCGCTCGCCGTCCACGGCATGCGCCAGATAAAAATCCAGATGATCCGTCTTCAGGCGGGAAAGCTGCTCGTCCAGAAGCGCTTCCATGTCCTCATACTTCTCCACCTTCCAGAGCGGGAGCTTGCTGGTGAGCGTAACCTTCTCGCGATAGCCGTCCGCCAGCGCCTCTCCGACGAGCACCTCGCTGTCGCCGCCGTGATAGCCATAGGCTGTGTCCACATAGTTCAGCCCGCGGTCGATGGCTGTGCGGATCATTCGAATGGCCTCCGGCCGGTCGATGGGATTGTTCTCCGCGTCGAGCGTGGGAAGGCGCATGCAGCCCATGCCCAGCGGCGAAACCTTTACGTTTGTTCCCGGAAATTGACGCAGCTTCATAAACAGTTTTCCTCCTTATTCTCCATGTGCAAGCTTTGCGCGAATCCTTGTAGAAACGAATTCGATAACCAGCATCAGGGCGATCATGCCGCACAGGAACGCGCCGACGATGCCCCAGCGGCGGGAGTTAATCGCCTGAATCAGCGAAGCGCCGATGCCGCCAGCGCCAACGATGCCCAGCGTGGTCGCGTCCTTCAGGTTGATGTCGAAGCGGTAGATGATGGTCGAAATGAAGTTGGCGGTAAGCTGCGGCAGAATGCCGTAGCGAATCTTCTGGAAGGTGTTGCAGCCCGCCGCGTCGAGTGACTCAAGAATGCGCGTGTCCAGATCCTCAATGGCTGTGGTGTACATTTTTGAAATCATGCCGATTGAACAGATGGACTGCGTCATAACGCCGCACAGCGCGCCCGGGCCGGTCACGCGAATCCAGCACAGCGCCCAGATGATGCTCGGAATCGTGCGGATGGCGAGCACGAGCGCGCGCACGATGAACGCCAGCCACTTCGGAACCACATTCTCCGCGCACAGGAACGCCACGGGAATGGCAAGAATGCCGCCGAAGATCGTGCCCAGCAGTGCGATGGCGATGGTCTGCATCATTAGATACGGCACCTTGTCGCTGCCGAGGGACAGAATGTAGCTCATGTCCGGGTGCGTGATGCCGTGCACAATGCCGTAGGCGACCTCGCTGCCCTTCGATGCCAGTCCCTTCCATTCAATGGAAGAGCTCGACCACGCGATCAGAATGGCGACGATAATGGTAATCAGAAGGTACATCGCCCATTTGTTCGGCGCGAGGGTAAACATCTTGAGCACGCGCTGCCCCGCGTTCAGGTTCTCAAACGTCAGCTTGTCGCGCCTGTACGCCTGAATCACCGGAACCACGCACAGGCAGATCAGCCACAGTCCTAAGAAAACAAAGCCGATCAGCGCCAGCGTACCGGCGTAGTCGACCAGAAACACATGCACCTTGCCGGGCTGCCGCGTCTCCGTCGCGACAGGCTCCGCTGCTGGCGCGGGCGTTTCGGGCGCTGCGGTCGCTTCTGTGCCCTGCGCCTTGGCGGGCTGCCGCGTCTCCGTCGCGACGATTTCCGCTGCCGTCGCAGGCGCTTCGGTCGCTTCTGTGCCCTGCACTTTGCCGTCAGTGATCGTTTCGCCGGAATCCAAGGACGGCGCTTTCTGCGTCGGTGCGGGTGCAGTTTTGCTGCTCTCTGCTCCCTGCACCTTGCCGTCCTGAATGAATCCCCTGTAGTCGAAGGACGGCGCTTTCTGCGTCGGTGCAGGTGTAGTTTTGCTGCTCTCTGCCCCCTGTACCTTTCCGTCCTGAATGAATCCCCTGTAGTCGAAGGACGGCGCTTTCTGCGTCGGCGCGGGCGCGTCGCTGATCGTTCCGGTGAGAACGTCCACGCGCGAAGCGTCGCTCAGGCGGCTGTCATAGCTGACGAAGGGCGCCTGCGTAGCGGCGGGCGCGGCCGATTTTGCGTTCTGCACGGCTTCCTTGTCAAGGTTCACGCCGACGCAGGCCAGCACGAGGAAAATCAGCGCCAGCGCGAAGCAGATTGCGGCGGGAATATTTCTGGATTTCTTCATCGTTTTCCCCTCCTCAGCTCAATCTGCGCCGCAGCGCCTGACTGATGTTGTCGATTGCCAGCACGACCACGAACAGCATGATCAGCAGCGTGCCAAGGCTGTTGTAATCGCGGAAGCCCACGCGATCCTGAATCAGAATGCCCAGACCGCCCGCGCCGACGTAGCCGAGAATGGACGCGGCGCGAATGTTCATTTCAAACGAATACAGGCAGTGCGACAGGTACGTGGGCAGAATCTGCGGCATGCACGCGGCGGCAAACGCGCGGATTCGCCCCGCGCCCATCGATTCCATGGCCTCGAACGGCCCCATATCGATGGTCTCAATGGACTCATACAGCATTTTGGACACCACGCCGAACGTGAAAATCGTGATGGCCACGGTACCGGCGAACGCGCCCAGCTTGAAAATCAGCGCGCAGACGGAAGCGATGACCAGCGTCGGGAGCGTGCGGACGATGTTCAGAATGACGCGCAGCACCGACACCACGTACTTGTTGCGGTTGATGTTGGTGGACGCGAACACGGCGAACGGCAGCGAAAGCAGACTTCCCAGCGCCGAGCCCATGATGGACATCTTCACCGTTTCCACCAGTGGACCGACGATGTCGCGCCAGTAGCTCCAGCGCGGCTGGAAGATTTTCTTAAAGATCGCCGTCAGCTGATAGCCGCGGTTCACGATCACGCGAAGGTCGAAGTCCGTCATGTAAATAGAAGCCCAGAACGCCAGCACCAGCAGGATGGTGATCAGCGGCGCGCGGGAACGCTTGCGCTGAATGGTGTGCCCGTTCGAAAGCACGATCGTTTCTGGCTTGAACAGCATGTCAAACGCCGCAAACAGCCCCACCGGCAGGCAGATGACCACCATGGCGATGCCCAGCACGCCCAGCCCCAGCTCCGTGCTGACGATGCCGGTATCCATGGCGGGGTTGTATTTCCGAATCGCGTCCGCGCCATAAATGGCCAGCGAGATTCCCGCAACCGTCAGCACAAGGCAGACAATCGCGCGGAAAAGCCGGCTTTTCAGGAAGGAAAGCGGGCCTTTCTTTTCAAACGCCTCACTTTGCATGATCCTGCCCTCCCTGCTCCAGATCCGAGCTCTTCGGAACCGGCGCACCGTTGTAAATCACGTCGAGAATCTGCTGCGTGATGCCGGACGTCGGGCCGTCGTACACGATATTGCCGGCGCGAATGCCGATTACGCGGTCGGCGTATTCCAGCGCCAGATCGACATGGTGAATGTTGATGAGAATGGAGATGTTCATTTCGGTGTTGATGCGCTTGAAGTCGTCCATCACCTGATGCGCCGTCACCGGGTCGAGCGCGGCGACGGGCTCGTCGGCCAGAATGATCGACGGGTTCTGGTTCAGCGTACGCGCCAGCGCGACGCGCTGCTGCTGGCCGCCCGACAGCTGATCGCAGCGGGTGTAGGCCTTTTCGAGAATACCAACCTTGTCCAGCGCTTCCAGTGCGCTCAGCTTCTGCTTCTTCGTGAAAATACCGAACAGACCCGAGAAGAAGTCCATATCGGGCACCATGGAGGTGAGCACGTTCTTAATGACGGTGGCGCGCGTGACAAGATTAAACGACTGGAAGATCATGCCGATCTTGCGGCGGAAGCGGCGAAGCGCCTTTCCGCGCAGCGTCATTACGTCCACGCCGTCCACCACCAGCTGACCGCCGGTAATGTCGATCATGCGGTTGATCGTGCGGATCATCGTAGACTTGCCCGCGCCCGACAGGCCGATAATGGCGACAAACTCGCCCTGCTCGATGTTGAGCGTCACGTGATTCAGGCCGATAACGCCGTTCGGATACTGCTTGCTGACATCCCGAAATTCAATCATTTCCCTATCTCCTTTGGCCGGAATTCCCCAATACAGTATACCATAAAACCCATGCCATATGCAATTGTTTGTGCCGTAAAACTACGCGAAATCTGCGCGATTTTGCCCGATTCGTTGACAGAAACGCGGGAAGGTGTTACGATATTCAAAAAGCCCGATGGGCAAAAAAAGGAGGCCGCAGCGTGATTCTTCGCGAACTGAAACAGGAAGACCGTCTCGCACTCAGAAAGCTATGGAGCATCTGCTATCAATCCATCATAAATGTGGAGGAAGTGCGGGAGAAACTTGAAGCAAGCGCCGACGAAATCATCGGAAACGGCGCGTTCACTGAGGATGGAGAGCCGATGAGCGGCATGCTTTCCAACCGGCTGATGATGAACTTTGACGGCGCGTTCGTGCCCCTTTCCGGCATCGGCGGCGTCGCGACGCATCCCGTCTATCGCTACGGCGGTTCCGTGCGCGCGGTCCTCGGCCAGCTGCTCGCGCGCGAGCGGGCGCATGGATGCATTTTCTCCGGCCTGTATCCGTTCAACCACGCGTTCTATCGCAAATTCGGCTACGAGCTGGCCGTGAGCGAGAAAACGTACACCCTGCCGGTTCGTCTGCTGAAGCCCTACGCCGGTCAGATGCAGGCGCGTCTGCTTCAGCCGGAGGACGACCGTTCCTTCCTGAAGCCGGTCTTCGACGCGTTCATCTCCCGCTATAATCTCGCCGTCGCGTGCGACGAAAAGAAGCTTGCCGCGTGGACGCGCAGCGAGCCCTACGCCCGAAACGAATACACCTACGCGCTGTACAACGCCGACGCGCCCGTCGCCTGCCTGCATTTTGAAAAGCTCGTGCGAAACGGCGAGGGCGTGCTTTCCGTGAAGAACTTCGCGTTCACCACGGAGGAAGGCTTCCGCATGCTGCTCGGCTTCCTGTATCGGTTCGACGCGGAAATGCACACGCTGGAAATCAAAGCGTCCGACGATATTCCCCTCGCCGCGCTGATCGATACGCCCTATGAAGTCCAGTGCAGCGTCGGAAATCCCTATATGCTGCGCGCGCTCAACACGGAGGAAGTGCTGAAGGCGATGCGCCGCGGCGATTTCGGCCGTTTCGTCATTGAGGTCGCGGACGATTTCCTTCCGGACAACGCCGGCCGCTGGCTGGTCGAGCCCGGTAAGGCGGAGCCGACCCAGCTTTCCCCCGACCTGCGCATGAGCGTTCAGGCATTCTCCCAGCTCGTCTGCGGCTATACAGACCTCGCGTCCGCCCGCTTCCGCCGCGACGTGGAAATCCTCACGGAGAACCCCGCGCCCGCCCGCGCATTCGCGAAAAAGCCGCTGTACGTCGGGTATTACTACTAAATCGAATACATAAAACCGCCTCCCGTGGAAACAATAAGCCGCGGGAGGCGGTATAACCATGTCTGATATGGAGTGCGTCCTGTGCGGGCGCAGAATCAACGGGCGTTCCATCCGGCCGTGCGCGGGCTGCGGCGCGTATCTCTGCGCCGACTGTGCGCGCGCCGGGCACGGCTTCTGTGAAAGCTGCGCGCCCGGCGGCGCGAACGATTCCCTTGACGCGGGCATGTGATTCCAGAGGATTCCGAATTTTCTTTCCGGAGGAACAAGCCCTGTAAATGCGGACGCGCGATTACGGAGCCGGGTTCTGAACTTCCTTTCCGGAGGGATCGAGATCCATAAACCAGGTGTACTCGCCCTTCCAGCCCAGCTGGCAGGTTCCCAGCGCGCCGTTTCTCTGCTTGGCGATGATGATCTCGGCAAGCCCCTTGTTTTCGGGCTTGTCGTCGTAGTATTCCTCGCGGTGAATGAACATGACCACGTCGGCGTCCTGCTCGATCGCGCCCGAATCGCGAATGTCGGACAGCACCGGCCGGTGGTTCGAGCGTCCGGTAGGCGCACGCGAAAGCTGCGAAAGCGCAATCACCGGCACGCCCAGCTCACTCGCAAGTGCCTTCAGCGAACGGGAAATACTGGAAACTTCCTCTTGACGGGAGCCGAACTTGCCCACGCCGGTCATCAGACCGAGATAGTCGATCATGATGATGTCCAGTCCCTCTTCCATCTGAAGGCGGCGCGCCTTGGAACGGATGCCGGTCACGTTGATGCCCGCGGTCGCGTCGATAAACAGCCTGGCTTCGGCGATCAGCGCCATCGCTTCGGACAGCTTGAGCCACTCGTCGTCCTCAATCTGCCCGCGGCGCACCCGCTGCATGTCCACCTTGGCTTCCGTGCAGAGAAGACGCAGAACCAGCTGCTCGGCGGGCATTTCCAGCGAGAAAACCGCGGCGCACTTGTGCGCGCGAATGGACGCATTGCCGATGATGTTCATGCCGAAGCTGGTTTTACCCATCGAAGGACGCGCGGCAATCAGAATCAGCTCGCCCGGATGGAAGCCGGTCGTCATTTCGTCCAGCCCCCTGTAGCCGGTGGGTACGCCCTCGATGCGGCCGTGCTTGCGCACCAGCTCCTCGATCATTTCAAACGTCTTGAGAAGCAGCGGCTGAACCGGCTGAAGCTGCTCGCCGCCCTTGCGCATGGTAATGTCGTAAATGGATTTTTCCGCCATGGCCAGCACGTCCGGGGTTTCCATTTCTCCGGCGTAGCAGTTTTTCGTGATTTCCTCCGACGCGCCGATCAGCTTGCGCAGCGTCGATTTTTCGTCGACAATGCGAATATACGCGCCGATGTTCGACGCCGCCGGAACACTCCGGCTCAAATCAATGAGAAACTGCGTGCCGCCGATGGCTTCAAGCCGTCCGCGGCGCGTAAGCTCCTCATCTAACGTAACAATATCCACCGGCCGCGATCGCGCGCTCAGATACAGCATGGCGGAAAAGATTTCGCGCAGAATCGGATCGTAGAAGTCGTCCTCCTTCAGCGATTCCTGCGCCAGCATCACCGCGTCCGCCGAGCGAAGCATCGCGCCGAGCACACTGCGCTCCGCCTCAGGCTGACTGGGGAGCGCGTGCGCCGACTGTGCCGGTATGCCTGTGTATTCCATCGGCATCCCTCAACTTTTGAATGCGTTACTTGACTTCCACCGTCGTATTCACGATCATGCGCACGGAAATGCCCGCGGAGAGCTTTACCGTCACGAACGACTGCCCGGCGGCCTTAATCGGCTCGTCCAGCTCGATCTTGCGCTTGTCGACCTCGACGCCGTGCTGCTCCTTCAGCGCCTCGGCGATCATGTCGCCGGTCACGGAGCCGTACAGCTTGCCGCCCTCGCCGCCGCGGGTCTTGATCTGAATGACCTTGCCCTTCAGCTCGCGGGACTTGACCTCTGCGTCGGCGCGCTTCACATCCTCGCGATGCTGCGCGGCGGACTTGGAGCGCTCAATGGCGTTCAGCGCCTCAGGCGTGGCTTCCTTCGCAAGCTTTCTGGGAATCAGGTAGTTGCGGCCGTAGCCCTCGGAAACCTCGATGATCTGATCCTTTTTTCCGCTTCCCTTAATATCCTGTAAAAGTACGACCTTCATCCAAAATCCCCCTTATCCTGTCCGTTTTTCATCAGTTTCTTTTTAATTGCCGTCGTAATCACACCATGGCTGCCGAGATACGCGCTCGCAATGCCGTAGAAAATCATCATGACGTTGAAAAGCGCCAGCACCGCCACGGTAATGATCGTGCGCTTGGCGACCGACGCGCCGCCCGCCTTCATCCGTCGCAGCATGGACGCGGCCGCCTGCATCGTGGCCAACACCACGCCCTCGGTCAGCAGCATAACCAGCACGATTTCAAGGGACGTCTGCCCCGTCGCCTTCAGAATGGCGAACAGGATGAGTGAGCCCGTAAGCGTAAGCGTGAGCGCCGGCGGCGTGTACCACGTGGACAGAGGCTTGTATTGCACGTTGTCCTCGCCGCGCCTCGCGCGCAGCGCGTTCCCCCACAATACGCCCAGTCCCGCGTTGACGTTCGTGAGCAGCACAATCAGCATCGGAACGCCCACCTGAATCGAAAGCTCAAGCCCGTCCAGAATCGCGGCGATCAGCTCGTCGTTCTCAACGGCGATGATCTGCCCCTGCGCGCGATACAGCGCGCGGATGTTCTCGGCGATTCGGTCGGCAAACGCCGGGCCCATGGTATCAAAGAAGCCGCGAATCGCGTTCGACGCGACCTCCGCCAGATTCGAGCCGAACCGAAGCCCCAGAATCACGACCACGGCGACCAGCCCCGCGGCCTGCGCCGCGAGCGCGCGCGTGAGCTGCTGGAAAAACGGCACGCCCTTTCGGGATTCATACACCATGAACGCCGCCGGAAGGCACGCGCCCACCAGCACGAGCGCGGCGAACAGCCCGCCCATCAGATAGGCTGAACCGCCCAGCGCCACAACGTTGAACGCGCATACGGGCAAAAGCCCGCCCCCGCCGTACAACAGCATGCTCAGAAGCGGCGCAAGGAACATGAGCCACGCGTACATAGCTCCGCTCGCGCCCAGCACAAACGCCGAAATCCCCGACGCGAACGCGCCGAGCACCACCGCGAGCACCGTCATCCAGATCGTGCGTCCGGAAACTTTCTTTTCTTCCACGTAGGTTCCCTCATTTACAGTTTGCGTTTCGATTATTATATCACGTACCGCGCCCTGTGGCAAGCGCGCTATATCGGCGTGCAGACGAACGGCTCGTCCGTGCGCGCGAACGTTTCTCCCGCGTAGCCGCCCAGATCGCAGTCCGCAAGCTCCACCGACCTTCCGTCGCTCCATGCTTTGATCAGCACGGGCGCTTTCACGCCGCGGATCCGCACGCGCGTCATGCGCACCGCGTCCCAGTAGGCCAGATGCATGAACGGCGCGCGGGCGTTTTCCGCGAATTCGACGGATACGTCGCGCAGCGTCAGCGAAAGCGGCTGCTCCTCGCTTCCGTACGCCGTCAGCGGCAGGCGAACACCGGTGGCGCGAACGCGGTCAAACACAAGGCTGGAAAGCGGACGATTGCGCTGCCATGGTTCGTTGCCGGAGAAGTTGTAGTGCAGGAAGCGGTCGATGTTCTCGGCGGTACAGTCCCGAATGACGATGTTGCCCGGCTCCATGCGAATGTTGCGCATGAAATCCGCGTAATAGGTCATCAGGCTCAGCATGTTGTACCGATGGCTGCCGCCCGCCGGTTTGCCGCTGCGCTTCTCCTCCGGCGTAAGGCTTCCGCGGAAGAGATACTTTGCCGGGCCGTAGAAATGACATTTCTCAAACAGCGCGTTCGTGCCGCCGAAGCGGAGACCGCTGCACGCCGTGTTCAGCTCACAGCGCCGCGCCGTCACGTTGATGTTGTCGATTCCGGCAATGCAGTCGTCGCCCGTCTCGAAAACGCAGTCCTCAATCGTCACATTGTCGCAGCCGGTGATGTGAATGCCGTCGTGTCCGGCCACAGCGTGCACGTTCTGCATGACGACGTTCCGACAGTCAAACAGCGCGTGCGCCCAGTTGGCGGTGTTGCGAATCTCGTAATTTCGGAAAACGATGTTCTCGCAGCGGTGGAAATTGATACCGTGCGGGCCCCGATAATGCTCCTCGCCCTGCTCGTCAAAGCAGTCGCAGCCGTCGATATATGCGCCGGGCTCGCCGATGATCGCAAGGTTGCGCGCGTCGATGGCGCGAATCAGCGCGTTGTTCCAGCGGCTCGCGCACTTCACAAAGAAGCGCTTGTCGATACGCTCAGTGGCCGGCGACCACGCAGCGTCCGTGCGATCGTCGTCTGCGACCGGTTCCAATGTGTCGGTCAGGAACGCGCCGTAGTCCTCCGGATTGCGGCTGCCGAGCAGATGGGCGTTTTCAAGCAGATGCAGCGTCACGCCCGAACGCAGACGCAGACCGCCTGTGCGATAATCGCCCTGCGGAATCTCCACAACGCCGCCGCCCGCGAGAAAACAGGCGTCGATGCACGTCTGAATGGCTTCCGTCTGAAGTTCATCTGTGCCGGACTGCGCTCCATAATCAAGGATCGAAAACCGCTTCATCGCGCGTCCTCCCCTCTGCAGCTATGCGTTCACAAGCTCGATTTCGCCGAAGCACTCGGGACGGTGGAAGTCCGGCTTTTCGGCGACGACGGGATTCCACGTGCCGAAATGCGGATGAATATCCTCGGAGCACTTGTAGAAATTGCCGCGCATCGTGCCCGCGGTCAGCTCGCGGCCGAAGAGCTCTTTGATGAAGCTCATCGGGATGACGTAGCTGAGCGCCCACCATTCGCCGTCATATACGCTTTCGTGAATCGTCATGCCGGGAACGGCCTCGGTGAAGTGCCGCCGGGGCGGCCGTCTGCCGATACCCAGTCCCACATGCGGGATGCCGGCGGGATTAATTTCGACGTTCAGGTAGTTCGCGTCCGTTTCCGGGAACGGCATGAAGAAAAACTCCATGCAGCTGTCGCGGCACTGGCGGCCGCCGAACGCGGTCTCCCTGCTCTGAATGGGCGCTTCCTTCGCGTACATGAGCACGAACAGCCCGTCCTCGTTCCAACCTACGCGCGCGTAGGCCGGAAAGGAATCCGGGAACTGCGAAAGCCACGGGTAGTCCGCGATCGAAGCCTCGTTCAGCGCGTCAAACGGCGCGGGGATTCGTGCAGGATCGAACGCGCCCCGAAACTCGATCGGAGCCGTCCCTGCGGGCAGTTTCTTCGCTGCGTAACGCATGGATATCACCCTTTCCAATCTTTATTGCTCACTCTGACGGATGAATTCCAGCACATCCCAGATGCGCTCAAGATCCTCGGCACTCATATAGCTGAGCGTAATCTTTCCCTTGTTTTCATCGCCGTCCAGCTTCACGCGCGTGCCGAAGACCTCGCGCGCCATCTTCTCAAGCTGGCCAAGCTCCGCCGGCCGCCGCGCGGGCGCGGGCGTTTCTACGGGCTTTTTCTCCGGCTGCGCGCAGATGCGCTCCAGCTGGCGCACCGACCAGCCCTGCTGAACGGTCAATATTGCCAGCTTCGACTGGCGTTCCGGCGAAACGGAAACCAGCGCGCGCCCGTGTCCCGCGGACAGAGATCCGTCCTTCAGGAGGGCGAGCACGTCGTCCGGCAGCGTCAGAAGGCGCAGGGAATTCGCGATTGCACTGCGGCTCTTGCCGATCACGCCGGAGGCGGCTTCCTGCGTCAGCTCGCATTTGTCCATCAGCGCGCGAATGCCCAGCGCTTCTTCCACCGGATTCAGGTCGTCGCGCTGGAGGTTCTCAATCAGCGCCGCCTTCAGTCGCGTCATTTCGTCCCAGTCGCGCACGATCACGGGCACCTCGTTTAGTCCCGCCATGCGGGACGCGCGCCAGCGGCGTTCGCCCGCGATGATGGAATAGCGGTTTCCGCGCTTCGTCACGACGATCGGCTGAATCACGCCCACGGCGCGAATGGAATCCGCCAGCTCCTTCAGGCTTTCCTCGCGGAATTCCTTTCGCGGCTGATCCCGGTTCGGATCGATGCTTGAAAGCGGTACGGTCTGCACAACGTCGCCCTTCTGCTCGGTTTCCGAGTGCAGAAGCTCGCTTTCATTCTCTATGTCTCCCAGAAGCGCGCCCAGTCCGCGGCCCAGCCCGTGCGGAGCGGTTTTCTTTGCGGCCATCGATTATCCCTCGTTTCGTTCAATCAGTTCCGCCGCCAGCCTGCGGTACGCGTCCGCGCCGGGACAGCGGGCATCATACAGGTGAATCGGCAGCCCGTGGCTCGGCGCCTCGCTCAGGCGCACGTTTCTCGGAACCACCGTTTTAAAGACCTTGCCCTTGAAATACTTTTTGACCTCGCCCACGACCTGCAAGCCCAAATTCGTGCGGCCGTCGAGCATCGTAAGCACCACGCCCTCCACGTCCAGACGCGGGTTCAGGCGCTTGCGCACCAGATTCAGCGTGTTCATCAGCTGCCCCACGCCCTCCAGCGCGTAGTATTCGCACTGAATGGGAACCAGCACGCTGTCCGCCGCGGTGAGCGCGTTCAGCGTCAGAAGCCCGAGCGACGGCGGCGAGTCGATGAATATATAGTCAAAGTCGCCCCGCAAATCGTTCAGCGCCTTTTCCAGCCGGTGCTCGCGCGCGTCCTCGCCCACCAGCTCGATTTCCGCGCCGGACAGGTCGATGGTGGACGGCAGCACAGACAGATTTTTAAACTTCGTCGCCCGCACCGCATCGCGCGCGGGCGCGCCGTCGGTCAGAACGTCGTATACCGTGCTCCCGACCTTTACGGTAACGCCCAGTCCGCTGGTTGCGTTGCCCTGCGGGTCAATGTCGATCAGCAAAACACGCCTGTCCATGTCGGCAAGGCATGCCGCGAGATTGACTGCCGTCGTCGTCTTGCCGACGCCGCCCTTCTGATTCGCCGTAGCGATGATCTTCGCCAATGTTCTTCCCCCGTATCGCATAAAAGCCCAATATAGATATATTATACGCCCGCGGGACAAAGATGGCAAGTGCGAGTGTGTGAAATAACACGGAAAACGGACGGGAAAGCGCTCGCTTCCCCGCCCGCATATGACGTTTCCCGCCTACAGGCAGTCGGACGACGTGGGATTGTTGACCACGCCGAAGCCCACCAGCACCGGAAGAAGGACGTTCAGAAGGCCGTCCACCCGGGCGCTTACGTCGATGCCGCCAAACTCCTTCAGGCAAAATGTGATCAGCGCCGCCATGGACGTCCACAGCGCCCAGCTTTTCCATCTGCATTGATTTTTCATGCGCTTCGGCTCCTTTCGTCGTCCACCCTGCGGTCGAGCCGCTTGCGAATCGTTTCGACCGACTGCTCCACCCATGCCAGCTGCGTGCTCAGGTGGCTTATTTCCGCCTGAATTTTCGCCAGCGTCGCCGCCCGCGCGTTATCGCGCGTTCGGTAACCCGCGTACGCGACGCACAGCGCCGTTACGCAGCTGACGGCCTGCAGAACCATGCTCGCTTCCATGTGCGTCTCCTCCTTTCAAAACTATGCGCTTCCCACGCAAACCAACCGTACCATACCTCCCGCGGCGCGCGCTACACGCCGGAGAGAATTTTCCTTGAACGCATGGAAATCCGCGCATGACAAGCGCGCCGGAGCGCTTTCCATGGCTCCGACGCGCCTGCCCGTTGGGAACATTCAGATGCGCATGACCAGCGCCCGCCCCGGCTCGAGAACCTCCGCGCCGCCGTTGGCTTCGCGGATGCGGTCGAGCTTCATGCCGTATTTCTTGCCCAGCGTCCACGCCGTTTCGTCTGCCTGCGGCCACACGATGAGCACGCCGCGCGTCGGGTCGGTTTCCTCGCCGTAGGCGACGTTTGCCGCGATGGAAATCGTCTGCCGGTCGCGCTTCTCCGCCTGTATGTTCAGCATGCACTTGAACTCTACTCTGTCGCTCATCAGCGCGTTGCCCTCGGCGCTCAGAACGTGAATCTCCACCGGCGCGTCCTCGCTCAATTCAGCCGCCAGCGAGACCTCAAACGGCAGCTCCGCCGCGGCGCGCGCCGGTTTGTCCGTGCTGCCCGATATGTACAGCACCTGCGCGTCCACCACGCCAGAAATCGTCGTGCGCTCCCTGCCGGGCACAATTTCGCCCACCGTGGCGCGCGCCCGCACGGCGCACACGCTTTTCACCGCCCCCGCGCCCTCCGGCATCAGAAGCGTTCCGCGGAACGGCTCGGAAACGTCCAGATGCTGAACGCCACTCAACAGCTCCACGTCCTGATTTTCCACCGCCACGGAGGTCTTCCCCGTGCCGTATGCGTCCGTCAGCGCCCGCACGCGATCCTCGCCGAGCGCGGAAACCGTGATGGCCGCTTCCGCTTCCATGCGCAGAAGGCTGTCCTCGCCGCCCGGCGCCTGCTCGACCTCCGTGGACAGCGCGCGCACGGCGACCGTCGCCCGCGTGTTTCCCGCCAGCCAGTCCGGCATTTCAATCAGCTGATCGATAGGCAGCGCGTAGCGAATCAGCGCCGCCGGCCGGGATGCCGTGCCGCCGGAAATCAGCGTTTCCACCAGCAGGCTGCCCGTCACGCGAACGCCGCCCACGTCGCGGCGCGCGTCGATGTCGGTCGGCGTCGCCCACTCCATCAGCGCCATGCGCGCGTCCAGCTGTGCGGGCAGAGCGACGCTGCCGGACAGAAGCGCCGACGCGGTGTTTTCCGCGTTCAGCTTCACGGACACGATGTCTTCATACTTTGCTTCAATGTCCGGCGCGTCCTCGATACCCGTCAGCGCTTCGACGCTGTTCAGCTGCGCCGCCTGTGCGTTTACCGTGACGGAAACGTCAAAAAGCATATGTCCGTTTTCATAGCGTGCGCGAACGTCGTCCACGTGAACGCGCGCGCGCACGATGCCGCCCGCTGCCACATCCTTCATATCAAAGGCATGGTTCAGCGCCGTTTCGGCGTTCAGGGCGCGGACGACGTTTTCGCTGCCCAGCCGGTAGGCCGCCTCGCACTTTACCTTGCCCTCCACCAGTACGCGCCCCGCCTGCACGTCCACCGTATCGAGGACGGCCGCGGCGTCGCTCATCAGGATCTCCACTTCCTCGCGCCCCGCGCCGGACACCAGCGTTTCCGCGCGCAGAAGCACCTGCGCCTCCTCCGCTCCCAGCGTCTTTTCCGCTTCGAGCGTCTGCCTGGTCAGATTCACATCCATTCCGCATCCCTCCCGGTTGTTCACGACAGCATATTCGGCGAATTCTTAGCGTATTCCCCGCTTGCCATGCCGCCCGATTTCTGATACAATAATGATAAATAAGTGAGGTGATTCTTTTCGTGAAGTTATTCAAAAAGGTGGACGCCCGACTGGTCTATTCCGGCCTCGTGATCGCCTTCGGCGCGGCGGTGTTTTTCTGCGCGTTCAACAATCTGAACTCGATCAAGCGATTTCTGAAAACCCTTCTTTACTACATATCACCGGTGACGTCCGGTCTGGTGCTGGCGTATCTCCTTCGGCCGTTCGCCAAGTTTATGGAGCGCGTGCCGCTGAAAAAAATCAAAAGCGACAAGGCGCGCGTGCATATCAGCAGCCTGTCGGCGGTCGTTCTGCTTCTTGTGATCATCGTGTTCCTTGTTGCGACGCTGATTCCGCAGATCGTCAGCAGCGCCACCACCTTTGCGAGCAACATTAACGACTATATCGCCTCCGCCAAGGTCTTTATCGCCGACGCGCTTTCGCACGTGGATTTCATCGAGGTGGACGTGGACAAGGTAATCGGTTCCAGCGACGAAATCTTCAAGGCCATCGTGAACTGGGTGACCAACAACGGCGACCTGTTCGCCAACTTTCTGAAGGAAGCCAGCAGCCAGCTGGTGAACTTCATCATCGCCGTCGCCATGTCGGTGTACGCGCTGCTCGACCGCCGCAACCTCAAGCGCGGCCTTCTGAAGCTGGAACGCGTGGTGCTGGGCAAGGCGAAAACGGAGCGCGTAAACACGATTCTGAACCGCGGCGACACGCTGATGATGGTCTTCCTTTCCAGTAACCTGCTGGACGCGCTTTTGATCGGCGCGGCGAATTTCGTGTTCCTGAGCATCTTCAAAGCGCCGTATGTGCTGCTTCTTTCCGTATTTCTGGGCGCGTTCAACTTTATTCCCACCTTCGGCCCGATCATCAGCGGCGTTATCGCTTCCGTGGTCATGCTGATGGTAAAGCCCGACCTGCTGATCGGCTTCATCATCTTTACCGTGGTGCTTCAGCAGATCGACGGCAACGTGATCAAGCCGCTGCTGTTCGGCGATTCCACCGGCCTTTCCCCGTTCTGGGTGCTGGTGTCCATCGTCGTGGGCGGCCGCGTATTCGGCGTGGCCGGCATGCTGCTGGGCGTTCCGGCGTTCGCGCTGCTCTCGTCCCTGTACTCGGAAATCGTGGATAAATACGATAAGCGCAGCGAACCCGCACCGGCGGAAGCTGCCGCAGGCGACACGCCGGCGACTGAAGCGCCGCCCACGCCACCCGAGCCGCCAAAGCCGCCAAAACCGGAGCCGCAGAAGCCCGCGAGCGCGAAGAAGAAGTTCCCGCACAAATCAAAGAAGACAAAGAACTGACGAATTGGCATGCAGCGATGAAGGGAAAACATAAAAAAGAACGTCTGCTTCTGAGTTGCGCGATGGACGTCGCCATGCTGGGAGTGGGAGCACTCGTGGGCTTCGGCGTGGTCAGCAGGACCGTCGGCCTGCTGATTGGCATTCCAATCATGGGGTTTCTCTATTACTGGTATTCGGAAATCGTGAATAAAGATACGACATACTACAACGGCAGCGACAAAGCTGAATCATCAGACGAAACTCCAAAATCGGAAAGTGCGAAGAAGAAGTTCCCGCATAAGTCAAAAAAATCGAAAAACTGACGAAAAGAGAACGGCAGCGAATGTCGTTCTCTTTTCATGTGTCCCATCACGCCCGCCCGAGCCCGGCAATTTCCTCCGGAGAGAGCGCCGTTTGCAGCGCGCGATTGATGCCGCCCGCGAGCATCTGTGCCGCGTCGTCGATCATGTCGTCCACCTCGCGCGGCGTTACGATCATTTCGCCGATTTCGTTTTCAAACAGCGACTTCGTCACCTCGTCCAGCGCGGCGGGGTTCGTTTCGCCCTCGCCCAGAATTTCCAGCGCGTCGCGTGCGATCGTTACCGCGTACACGACGGTCGGCATGCCCAGCGCGATGACGCGCACGCCCAGCTCCCGCTCGTTGAGCGCGCGGCGGTGGTTGCCCACGCCCGAGCCGGGCTGAATGCCGGTGTCGGACAGCTGAATGCTTACGCCCACGCGGGAGGACGCGCGCGCCGCCAGCGAATCGATGACAATCAGGCAGCGCGGATGAATCTCCTTTACCAGCGCGCTGACCGTCTCCATCGTCTCCAGTCCGGTCGCGCCCATCACGCCCGGCGCGATGGCGCACACGGGGTTCAGCCGCTCGTCCACCTTGTCGGGCAGCTCGCGAAGCAGGTGTCGCGTGACTAAAGTTCCGTCTACCGTCTTGGGCCCCAGTGAATCCGGCGTGACGCGCCGGTTGCCCAGTCCCACCACCAGCACCGGCGCGCCCTGCTCGTCCGGCGGCAGGAGCCGCGCGATTTCCTCGCCGAGCACGTTCTGCACTTCCTCGCGCGCGGCGGGGTCGCGGCGGCGCACGCCCTCGCATTCCAGCGTCAGATACGTGCCCACGCTCTTTCCCAGCCGCTGCGCCGCTTCCTCAGTTTCCACCCGCACCTCCGTGATGGAAACGCTCTCTTCCTCCCACTGGCTCACGTGCACGCCGGGAATGCTTCCCGCCGCCTGCGAAGCCTCCAATGCCATATCGGTTCGAACCTGCCGCATACAATTTTCCCCCTTCGTTTTCCTTCATTCTGTCTGAAAACGGGAAAATTCATGCGTTTTTCATCCGCACGGCGCCGTCGTATGATATAATGAAGGCATTGCTGTGAAGGATGGGCTTTTTGATGGAACAGACATACTCGAAGCGGCAGGCGGCGCGGGATATTTTCCGCCTTGCGTGGCCTACGGTAATGGAACAGATTCTCACCACGGCGGTTTCCTATGTCGACACGGCCATGGTCGGCCACATCGGCCCCGACGCGTCTGCGGCCGTGGGCGTGACAATGACGGTAAACTGGCTGATCAACGGCACGGTGTCCGCGCTGGGCATCGGCTTTCTCGCCTACATCGCCCGCGCCGTGGGCGCGAGGCAGCACGAGCTCGCCCGCCGCGCGTCGGCGCAGGCTGTGCTCGCTGTGCTGCTTTCCGGCGTTCTGTTTACGATACTGCCCCTTTTGCTGGCGGCGAAAATTCCCGAATGGATGAACGCCGATCCGCACCTCCGCTCTGAAGCGGCGGAATATTTCTTCATCCTGTATATCCCCATGCTGTTCCGAAGCGCGACGATCATCTTCGGCACCGTGCTGCGCGCGTCCGGCGATACGCGCACGCCCATGGTTGTGAACGGCGCGATGAACGCGGTCAACGTGGTGCTCAATTTCTTCTTTATTTATGAAACGCGCGCTGTGACCGTGCTCGGCCGCGCGATCACCATGCACGGCCTTGGCCTTGGCGTTTCGGGCGCGGCGATTGCCAGCGCGATTTCGTTCGTCGTGGGCGGCGTATGGATGATGGCGGCGCTTCTGCGCAATCCGCTCGTGTCGCCGCGCGGAAGTACCCTGCGCCCCGATTCCGCGATTCTGAAGCCCTGCCTGCGCGTGGCCATTCCCGCCGCGCTTCAGCGCTTTGCCACGTCCTTCGGCTTCGTGGCGTTTTCAAGCATGATCAACACCCTCGGCGCGACCTCGACGGCGGCGCACACCATCGCCAACACCGCCGAAAGCGCGTTCTACATTCCCGGCTACGGCATGCAGGCCGCGGCCTCCACGCTGATCGGCACCTCCTACGGCGAAAACGACCGGCACAAGATGCGCATGCTTTCGCGCATGCTGCTGATCATCGAATTCATCGTGATGACGCTGAGCGGAGCGGCGCTGTTCTTTGGCGCGGAGGCCGTAATGAGCCTGTTCACGCAGGATGAAATCGTCATTCGCACCGGCGCGCGCGTTTTGCGCATGGTGGCGCTGACCGAGCCGATCTACGGCGTGGCGGTCATTCTGGAGGGCATTTTCAACGGCGTGGGCGACACGATGCACACGTTCGTGTTCAACGTCGTGGGCATGTGGGGCGTTCGCATTCTGGGCACCTACATCTTCGTCATCCGTCTTGGGCAGGATCTGACCAGCGCGTGGGCGTGCATGATCGCCCACAACATTGCGCTGGGCGCAATGCTCACGGCGCGATACCTGCGCGGCCGCTGGAATCCATTGGCAGAAAATTAACAATTCTTACAAAACTTTTTCCGGTCGCCGTCCGTCTAAACGTCACAAATTGCATGTAAGGGGGAAGAAAATCCATGAAGAAAAAGGCACTCCGAGTTCTGGCCTGCGCGATGGCGCTGGTCATGCTTTGCGCGGGCGCGCTCGCGGAAGGCAGCGCGACGGCGATTTTTGAAAGCGCGCGGGCGCTGGCGTTCAATACCGACAATGTTACCCTGTCCGCAGAGGCGAAGTTCACCTTTGACGGCGAATGGTTCAAAACCCTTCACGGCGACTATCTACAGGCGGGCGAGGACAGCTTCATGCGCGTGATGCTGGACACGCCGTATGCCGACGGAAGCGTGTACACGGGCGGCTACACCGTCGTCGGCAACGGCAGCCACGTGTTCTACAACGACACCAAGCAGGGCAATTATTACATGGAAACCACCACCGCGCCCAGCTCCTCCGTTCTGCGCAACACCACGCTGACGCAGGCCGTGACCGCGCTGGCGGGCGCCGCGGTGCAGACGCTGGATTCCGACCTGAGCGCGCACATCACCGAAACCGAGGTCACCAGCGGGCGCAGCTTTGACGTTTCCTTCGACCGGGTTCCCGCGCTTCTGAACGACGCGATGACCTATGTGCTGGTGGAGTACATCAACACGCACTACTTCAACAAGAACCTGACCACCTACAGCGACGCAACCTTCATTTATGAAGACTACAGCGAGCTGCTGAACCACTGCTACCGCACGCTCTACGGCGAGGACATGCCCGAGAGCATCTACGACGACATGTATTCCGCCAACAAGAAGAAGGCCGCGAGCGCGCAGGAGAAGTACGACAAGGCTTCGAACGCCGTGAACGAAATCACCAACAACGCGCTGAACGAGCGGGACAGCGGCATGCTGTACGTCCGCACCGACGGCACGTACCAGTGGTACGAGGATGAAGAGGACTACATGCGCGCCGAGGGCATCAAGACCGTGATTTACATGGACTTCGACGCGGCGCTCCGTCTGTACTATGAAAAGACCTACGGCCAGACCTACACCGATGAAATGGCGCAGGCCATCATGAATTCCACCAATGAAGAACTGTGGAACGCCTATCTTGCCGTGACCAGCGCCATGGAGCAGAGCTACATCGACGAATTCAAGGACGACAAGGAAGCCGTGAGCGTGCTCGTTCGCGCCGACGGCACTGCGGAGCCGCGCTATCATATCACCAACGATTCCGACACCGTTACCCGCCGCATCATGCGCATGTTCAACAGCCTGACGCTGGATTCTCTGAAGGCGACCGTGAAGATGGACGAAGCGTCCAACCTGACCTCTGCCGCCGGTACGGCTGAATTCACCATCAAAGACCGCAAGGGCAAGGCGCACGCGCTGAAGGTGGAATTCAACTGCGCCGCCACCGACTACGGCACGACAAAGGTGGACGAGTTCGACGCGGAGAAGCTCGGCTTTGTGACCTATGAAGAGTTTATGAAGCAGACGACGAACAACGGCGACAAGCCGGTGATCGACGGCGAAAATGAAACCGAGACGCAGGAGTGGAACTGGAACCAGTATCAGGAGCTGCTCAAGTCGCTGCCCAGGACGATCACCTTCGCCGGACAGGAATACGACACCGGCATCACGGTTGAATAACGCATGAAAACGCTGACCGTACAGCCGGCCGACGACGGCAAACGCCTCGACCGGTGGATGAAAACCAACGTGCCCGGCCTTTCGCTTGGACTCACGCAGAAATACCTGCGGCTCAAGTGCGTAAAGGTGGACGGCAAACCCGCGCGCGGCGAGGATCGTCTGCGCGCGGGCGCGTGCGTGAACCTGTATATCGAGGATGAGTTCTTCGAGCCGCGCCAAAAGCCGGACGCGCTGCTTTCCCGCTTTCGCTGGAAGCTTACCGTCGTCTATGAGGATGAAAACATCCTGCTCGCCGACAAGCAGCCCGGCCTGATCTGCCACCCGGACGAAAATGAAAAGGTGAACACACTGCTTACCCATGTGCGCGCCTACCTGTATCAGAAGGGCTTTCGCGGCGCGAACGGCTTTCAGCCGGTGCTCGTGAACCGGATCGACCGCTTTACCGGCGGGCTGGTGATCTGCGCGAAAACGGAAGAGGCCATGCACATCCTGAACGCGAAGATTCGCTCGCACGAGCTTACAAAGCTGTACCTTGCCGCCGTGCACGGCGCGATGCGCCCGGCGGACGGCACGCTGGACAGCTACATCCTGAAGGACGCCGCGCACAGCCGCGTTTCCGTTCTTCATAAGGAAGCGCCCGGCGCGCAGCGCGCCGTGACGCATTACCGCACGCTCGCGCGGGAAAATGGCCTTTCCCTCGTGGAATGCGAGCTGGTGACCGGCCGCACGCATCAGATTCGCGCGCAGTTCGCCGACGCGGGGCATCCCCTGCTGGGTGACCGGCAGTACGGCGCGGCGCAGGACGCGCGCGTGAACGGACAGGCGCTGTATGCCTATGGCCTGCGCTTCGCCTTCGAAACAGACGCGGGCGTTCTGAACGATCTGAACGGGCGCAGCTTTCACGTGAAGCGCGTGCCGTTTGCCGAAGAGCTGTTCCCCGCGTTCCGCTATCGGCCATAACCCGGCTCCGCGTCATACCTCTGGCGCGGAGCTTTCTATCATTGCAAATGGCGCGCCTTGACATTTTTATGCCTGCACTTGCAATATGCGCGCGGACGGGATATAATGTAAGCAGAAGAATTTGATTCTGATGAACCAAAGGAGGAACGTATGAGAAAATCCACGCGTACGCTTGCCATGCTTCTGGCGCTCGCGTTTATGATGAGCTTCTGTGCCGGTGCCGACCCGGCGAACGCGTTCGTCATTCCGGACGGCGTGACGACGCTGGAAACCGGCGCGTTCGAGGGGATTCCCCTGCCGAACGGCGTTCGCATCCCGGCCACGGTAACCTCGATCGCCGACGACGCGTTCACGCTGCCGGAGGGCACGCTGAACGTGTACGGCTATCGGAACACCGAAGCCGAGCGCTACGCCGGGCGCATGGGCGACCGCGCCGCGTTTACACCGCTGGATCTGAAGGATTTCCAGCTGCACGCACCCGCGTGGCTCTCGCCGCATCGCGAAGCGACCCTGTCCGTCTCAGCGAAAACGTTCGACGGCGAAGACGCGGTTCTGACGCGCTTTCATTATATCATTGCGAACGCCGCGGGCGAAACCGTGTTTGACAGCGGCGAAACCGCGCAGGCGGAATTTTCGTTCAAGCCGCTCGCGGGCGGAAGCTATTCCGTGCGCGGCTCCGTCGGAACCGACATTTCCATTTCCGACTTTACCTTTGAAAACGCGTTTACCGTCGCGGAGCCCATTCGCTTCGCGTCCGACGCGCTGCGCGTAGGCGTGGGCCGCGCGCTCGCGCCCCTTGCGGCGGACGAAACGCGCACGGTTGCGCTCACGTCTGATTCCGAAGGTCTGCGCGTGAGCGGAAATACCGTTACCGGCGTTGCGCCGGGCACGTATACGCTGACGGCCGCCGCCGAAACGCCGGAGGGCACGGTGTATACCGACGTGAGCGTCGAGGTCGTCGTCGCCGCCGACAGCCTGATCGTCGAAGGCCTTCCGGAGCGCCTGTTCGAGGGTGAAACCGCGAAGCTGACCGTTGCTCTCTCCCCGGATAACGTAACCCACCCGGAAATCACGTGGAAATCGAGCAGCGAAGCGGTCGCTGCGGTGGACGATACGGGCTTTGTGACCGCCGTTTCGCAGGGTACGTGCGTGATTTCCGCGACGTGCTATGACGCAATCTGCGAGCTTCCGCTTTCCGTGACGAAGCCCGTTCAGACGCTGACCATCCGTCCGCTGACGGACGCGCAGAGCCTGTATCCCGGCGACACCATTTTCCTGACGGCGGACGCGACGCCCGCCGAGGCCGACGATCCGACCGTCTCGTGGACTTCGAACAACGAAGATGTAGCCCGCGTCGATGCGCGTACCGGCAAGGTTTCCCTGCTTCAGGCGGGCGACGCGATGCTGACGGCGACTGCCCGCGACGGCAGCGGCGTTTCCGCTGCCTATGAAATCCACGTGCTGCCCGGCGCGACCGCGCTTACGCTTTCCGGCGTTCCGGCGCTGATGAACATCGGCGACAGCGCGGCGCTCGCCGCGACCGTCGAGCCTGAGGGCATCGAGCAGACGATCACGTGGTCGGTCAGCCAGCCGTCCGTGGCCTTTGTGGATCAGAACGGCACGCTTGGCGCGCTGTCGCCCGGCGAATGCACCGTGACGGCCGTGTGCGGAAACGCTTCCGCGAGCGCCCGCTTTGTCGTGGCTACGCCGGTTGAAACGGTAAAGAGCGCGCTGAACGATGTGTATCTCGACAAGACGACCAAGACGGCAGACGCGACCAAATTCGTGTTCGTCTATCCGAAGAACGCCACGAACCCCACGCTTACCTGGAAGAGCTCTGATTCGACGTTCGCCAAGGTCAGCGACAAGGGCGTGATTACCGCGCTCAAAAAGGGCACGACCGTCATCACGGCCACGGCGCACAACGGCATTTCGGCGATTTTCACCGTGCATGCCGTAACGGACGGAACCGTCATCCGCGCGCAGAGTGTCTCCCCCACCTACGCCGCGCTTGCCGTGGGCGGGAAAACGGTTCTGACGGCGAGCCAGACCGGCGGCAGCGGCGCGTACAGAACCGGCACGTTCTACTGCGACAATCCGTCCGTGCTTTCGCTGTCGATCAGCGGCAACCAGTGCACGGTTACCGCGCTGAAGCCCGGCGAGGCGAACGTGTACGCCATTTCCTCCAGCGGCCGTGTGGCCGTGTGCGAGGTGCTGGTGAAGCCGCGCTTCGTTCAGTCCCTCACGCTTTCGCCGAACGCGCTTTCGCTGAACCGCGGCGAAACGGCGAAGCTCGACATTGCTTTCACGCCCGCCAACGCGACGGAACGCACCTTCCGGTTCAGTTCGTCCAATCCCGCCGTCGCGACTGTGAGTGAGGATGGAACCGTGACCGCCGTATCCGCGGGCACGGCCGAGATCACAGCCTATACGGAGGACGGCGTGACCTCCAATCGCTGCACCGTGACCGTTTCGACGGTCATGATGACCGCGGCGGCGCTCGTTTCGCAGACGCACGCCGGAATCGCGGGCGAGACCTTCCAGATCGAGTATACCTTTGATCCCGAGACCGCCACGCCCGCGGCGTTCCGGTGGACGAGTGACGCGCCGGAGATTGCGTCGGTCGACGAGAAAACCGGCCTTGTGACGCTGTTGGCCGCGGGCACGACCATCGTGCGCGGAACCGCCGCCGACGGAAGCGAATTGACGCTTGTCTGCGAAATCACGGTTTCGGAGATTCCCGTGCGCGCGTTCGTGCTGGACGCGGACGAGCTGTCGCTCAATTGGAACGAGACGCACGCGCTCAGCTGGGCCGTGTTCCCGGCCGGCGCTTCCTTTGGATCGCCCGTGTTCTCTTCCGCGAACGAGGGCATTGCGAGGGTCGACGCGCAGGGCGTGATTACCGCCGTATCGAAGGGCGAAACGGAGATCACCGCCACCGTTGGGCGCGGCGAATATCAGCTTACGCAAACCGTGCGCGTGACCGTCGTCAGCGACGGCACGACGACCTATCGCGCGTTGATCGCGGGACGGTTCGGAAACGCCGAGGCGGACGGCGCGAAATACCTTCCGTTCTCCGTCAGAAGCACGCAGGACGTGCGCGGCGCGCTCAGCAGGTCTGCAATCGAGGGACAAGCCTACGATTCGATCCAAATGCTGCCCAATAACGCGAGCAACAGCGCGTGGAAGAGCGCGCTGACACAGCTGGCCGCGCAGGCGGACGCGGACGACGTGACCGTGATTTTCCTGCTGTCGCACGGCAGCATCGACGCGTCGAAGGGCTACTATCTGCATGGCGCTGGCGGCGAGTCCCGCATTTACGGCAGCGAGCTGATGCCTGTCATACGGAAGATTCCCGGGCACGTGGTGCTGATCGTCTGCTCTTGCCATAGCGGCGGAATCCTCAAGTTCTACGGCGGCGCGAGCGTCGGCAAGGTGTCCGTGCTCTGCTCCACCGTTGGGGCTATAAAGAGCAGCTACTACGACACGCCCGAACCCGGCAAGTCCTACGATTTCTTCACCCGCGCGCTTGTTCGCGGTCTGGGCTGGGGCGCGGCGGGAACGCTGCCCGCGGACGCGAACGGAGACGGCCTCGTCACGCTGAGTGAGCTTGCGTCGTACACCCGCACGGCCACGCAGCGCGACATTGCCGCCTTCATCCAGCGGAACGGTACGGCGCAGTTTAACGGCGATCAGAGCCAGTTCCCAACGTGGCGCTTCGCGTCCGGCGAGGGCGACCTTGTGATCTTCGGCCGGCGCTGAAGAAAAACGGAACGATAAGGAAAGAAGGCTGAAATCCATGCGCTGTGGATGTCAACGCTGCGGAGCGTATATGGCGCAGTCCGAGGGACTCGAGTTGGGCTGCGTATGCCCGGAATGCGGCTATCGCTGCAAGCTCTGTCTGGGCACGAACACGGTGATCGACCGCGAGGCCCTTCGCGCCCGCGCGGCGGAATATATGAAGAACGCGGAATCCGACCCCGATTACAACGACTGGGAGGACGACACGCCGTGAACATGGAGATCGAACGGCGCTATCTGATTCGAAGACCCGATGAGGCGGCGCTCGCCGCGCGCCCCGGCTGCGCCTATACGGATATTTCGCAGACCTACCTGCGCGCGGCCGAAGGCACGACGGAGCGCGTTCGCCGCCGCGGACGGGACGGTCAGTGGCGGTATTCGCACACGATCAAGCGCCGCGTGTCCCTCATGTCCCACATTGAGGACGAATGCGAAATTTCGCCGGACGAATACGCGCGGCTGCTTCGCCGCGCCGACCCTGCCCGCCGGACGATCGAGAAGCGGCGCTACACGCTTCCGTGGGAAGGGCACGCGTTCGAAATCGACGTGTATCCCTTCTGGAAGCATCAGGCGATCATGGAGGTCGAGCTGAAGGACGAGGGCGAGACCGCGCCACTTCCGCCGGACGTGACGGTGCTGCGCGAGCTGACCGGCGACCGCGTGTACAGCAACGCGGCGCTGGCGCTTTCCGTTCCCCGCGAGGACGCATGAAGTTCCCGCCGCGCTTTGAATGTCACGAAGCGCGGCGGGAATTCTTCTTTCGTTTTCTTCCGCAATTTAAACAAAGAAAACACAATATACGCGCGCATGACCCTTTCCCGTGGCATAATATGTAGACTCATCGTGTACCGAATAACGCTTGCAAATGAGGTGAACGATCATGGACATTATCAAGCGACTATGCGGCCTGATGGCTCCCTACCGAAAGAAGATTTTCCTCTGTGCCCTGCTTCAGACCTGTGTAATCCTGACGCGTCTGGTTGCCCCCTTCCTCACCAGGACCATCATCAACGACGTTATTCCCAATACCGATCTGAACCTGCTTTTCTACGTGAGCGCCGGTTTGCTGGGGCTCGTGCTTGTGCGCGGCCTTTCCACGTATGTGCGCAGCCTGACGCTGGAGCGCGTGTCGCAGAACGTGGTATACGATCTGCGCACGGGGCTGTACGCGCACATGGAGGAGCTGCCCTATTCCTTCTACGATCACAACCGCATCGGCGAAATCATGAGCCGCATGACCAGCGACATTGAGGGCATTCGAAGCCTGATTGCCGGCGGTCTGGTTACGCTGTACGACAACGCGCTGAACTTCATCGGCGCGCTGGTGTTCCTGTCGTTCATGAGCTGGAAGCTGATGCTTTCGCTGCTGGTGTTCGCGCCGATTATCGCCATCGTGGCGTGGCAGTTCAAAAAGCGCATTCGTCCTGCCTTCGTGGCGACGCGCGAGCAGAACGCCGTTCTGAACACCCGCACGCAGGAGAACCTCGCGGGCATGCGCGTGGTCAAGGCGTTCGCGCGCGAGCCGTATGAGTCCGAGCAGTTTGAAATGGACAACCGCAAGCTGCTGTCCTGCCACCTGAACGCCACGTGGATCTGGTCGAACTTCGTGCCGGTGATGGAGCTTCTGTCCTCCCTGTGCACGCCGGTCATGCTGATGGTCGGCGCAGCGATGGTGTTTTCTGGCGAAATGGATCTGGGTACGCTGATCGCCATCAACGGCTACGTCTGGCTGATCGTGAACCCGATGCGCAACCTTGCCAACATCGTGAACATGCTGACGCAGGCCGTCACCAGCGCCGAGAAGCTGTTCTATTACATCGACTTCGGCTCCTCCATACGCGAGAAGGCCGACGCGAAGGAGCCCGAGAAGCACGAGGGGCGCGTGGAATTCGACCACGTGGACTTCTCCTATGGAGGCGAGGACGTGCTGAAGAACATCACGTTCTCCGTGGAACCCGGTCAGACCGTCGCCGTCATGGGCGCGACCGGCGCGGGCAAGAGCTCGCTGATTCTGCTGCTCGGCCGCTTCTACGACGTGCACAAGGGCAGCGTGAAGGTGGACGGAATCGATGTGCGCGACCAGAAGCTGAAGCCTCTGCGCCGCAGCATCGGCTATGTGCCGCAGGAAACCTTCCTGTTCTCTGATACACTGGAGGACAACATCCGCTTCGGCCGTCCGGATGAGACGCACGACAGGGTGGTTCGCGCCGCCAACGTGGCGCAGGCCACGGAGTTCATCGACCACATGCCGCAGGGCTACGAGACCATTGTCGGCGAGCGCGGCATCGGCCTTTCCGGCGGACAGAAGCAGCGCGTGGCCATCGCCCGCGCCGTGCTGATCAACCCGTCCATTCTGGTGATGGACGACTCCACCTCCGCCGTCGATATGGAAACCGAATACGAAATTCAGAAACAGCTGAAGGAAGTGCTGAAGAACCGCACCACCTTTATCATCGCCCACCGCATCTCCTCCGTGAAGAACGCCGACCTGATTCTCGTTCTGAAGGACGGTCAGATCGTCGAGCGCGGCACGCACAGGGAGCTTTTGAAGCGGGAGGGCGTGTACTACGGCATGGTGCAGGATCAGTACCGCGATCTCAAAAGCGTAATGGCGAAGGGAGGCGCGTTCTAACATGGCGAGAATGCTCAGACAGATTGACGACGAAGTGCTGGAAAGACCGTTTAATAAAGGACAGTTTCTGCGCCTTCTGAGCTACATGAAGCCATATCGGAAGAATGTCGCACTGGCGCTCGTTCTGATGATCATCTCTTCCCTGTGCTCGCTCGCGTCCACCTTCCTGCTCAGCGACGCGGTGGACGCGCTGGAAAACCACGCCAGCGACCTGATTTACAAATATCTTGCCGGCATGATCATTACCGCCGTGATCGGCGCCATCTGCGTGCGCTACCGCGTGCGCCTTATGGACACCGCCGGACGCAAGGCGCTGGCGACGCTGCGCGAGGATCTGTTCAACCACATTCAGGGGCTGTCGTTCTCCTTCTTCGACACCCGCTCCGCCGGCAAGATTCTGGTGCGCGTCATCAACGACGTGAACTCGCTCAACGACCTGTTCACCAACGGCATTGTGAACGTGCTGGTGGACTGCCTGACGCTGGTCATTCTTCTGATCATCATGCTGGCGGTCAACTGGCAGCTGACGCTGGTCAGCATGTGCATCATGCCGCTTCTGATGCTGATTCTGTTCCGCCTGAAGCGCGTCATGCGCAAGCGCTGGCAGCGCGTGCGTCTGAAGACCTCGAGCATGAACGGCTATCTGCACGAATCCCTTTCCGGCATGCGCGTGACCGAGGCGTTTGTGCGCGAGGACGAAAACCTTGAAACCTTCGAAAACGTGAACGACGACATTCGCACCACGTGGATGAAGGCCATTCAGGTGAACAACGCCTTCTGGCCGGCACTGGATCTCACGGGCACGATCGGCACGGTGCTGGTATACAACGTCGGCATTCGCATGATGAAGAGCGCCGCGAAGCTGCCTCTCTCCAACCTGCTGCTGATCACGTGGTATCTGGGGCGCTTCTGGGAGCCTCTGAATACCCTTTCGAACTTCTACAACAACGTGCTGTCCGCGATGGCGTCCATGGAGCGCATTTTCGAAATCATGGACACGCCGTCCGACATTCAGGACAAGCCCGACGCGATCGACCTGCCGCCGATTACCGGCCGCGTGGACTTCGACAACGTGACCTTCTCCTATGACGGTGAAAAGACCGTTCTGAAGGACGTATCCTTCACCGTGCAGCCCGGGCAGACGATTGCGCTTGTCGGCCCCACCGGCGCGGGCAAGAGCACCGTGGTCAACCTGATCAGTCGGTTCTACGACGTGACAGGCGGCGCGGTGCTGCTGGACGGCCACGACGTGCGCGACGTGAAGCTGCGCACGCTGCGCGAGCAGATGAGCGTCATGATGCAGGACAGCTTCATCTTCTCCGGCACCATCATGGACAACATCCGCTACGGCAAGCTGGACGCGACCGACGAGGAAGTCATTCAGGCCGCCAAGACCGTGCACGCGCACGACTTCATCATGCAGATGGAAAAGGGCTATATGACCGAGGTCAACGAGCGCGGCAGCAGCCTGTCCGTCGGCCAGAAGCAGCTGATTTCCTTCGCGCGCGCGCTGCTGAACGACCCGAAGATTCTGATTCTCGACGAGGCGACCTCTTCCATCGACACACATACCGAGATTCTGATTCAGAAGGCGCTGGACGAGCTTCTGAAGGGGCGCACGTCCTTCGTCATCGCGCACCGGCTGTCCACCATCCGCAACGCGGACTGCATCATGGTCGTGCAGGATGGTCACATTGCCGAGCGCGGCACGCACGACGAGCTGATTAAAAAGGAGGGCGGCCACTATCGCGCGCTCTGCGACGCGCAGTACCGCTTCCTGTTGGAGGATGCATAAATCATGACGCGCACACTGATTGTGTGGGGCGCGGGACGTATCGGCCGCGGTTTCGTGGCCGATCTTTTCGATGTACCGGCGTTTCACACCGTATTCGTCGACATTGACCGCGCGCTGGTGGAGGAACTGAACGCGCGCGGCAGGTACACCATCGTTCACGCGACGCGCGACGGGCTTTCGCGGCGCGTCGTTCAGAACGGTTTCCGCGCCGTGCATACGGATGATGCACAGGCGCTGAACGCGCTGTTTGAGGAAGACCAGCTTCTGCTCGACGTCGCCGTGCATGAGCCGAAGCTGCCGGAGGTGGCGGACATGCTGCTTCCGCTCCTTCGGCATCGCATGGCCGTCTGCCCGAACGCGGTGATGGACGTGATGATGAATGTGAATATGCCGCGCCCGGACGAGCGCTTCCTTTCGCTGACGCGCGAACGCTTCACGGACGCGGAATCCGCGTGGTTCACGGCGCACGTGGGCGTGACCGGCATTTTCGCCATGTGTATCTCCCCCATCGCGCCCGAATGGCTGCTGAAGGAGGATTCGCTGGCGCTGTTCAACAACGGCTACCCGGAGCAGGGCATCGATAAGAACCGCCTGAAGGGCGAAGCGCCCGCACTTCCCCGGCTGCGCCTGACGGAGGACGTCGCCCGCGAGGAAACGCGCAAGCTCTACACGCTTAATATGGCGCACGCGCTGATCAGCTATCTGGGGCTTCCGATGGGGCTGAAAACGTCGCGGGAAGCGGCGGTCAACGAAACGCTCCGCCCCATCCTGACCGGCACGCTCGAGGAAGCGTCGTTCGGCCTGTGCCGCGAGCTGGGCTTCTCCGAGGATGAAATGGCCGAATGGCGGCGGACGATTCTCGGGCTGCTCGAAAATCCCTACATCGAGGACAGCCTTCAGCGTCTCGGCGCGGACTCCCGGCGCAAGCTGGGCGCGTATGACCGGCTGGTCGGCCCGGCGCGGCTGTGCGCCAAGCATGGGAAGCCGCCCGTGCAGCTTGCAAAGGCCATTGCCGGCGGCTATTCCTACGAGAACGACGACCCCGGCACGCACGCCGTGCGCGGTTTCGTGCGCGCGCATGGTTTCGAGGCCGCGCTCGCCGAGTTCAGCGACCTGCATCCCGGCGACGGAATTTACGAATACGTGCGCGTGTAGCCGCGTTTGACGTTCAGGCAGACCATATTTCGAAATGAAAAGGGGAACTCGGCAATGAGCAAGCTGGGAATCCTGTTGGGGAAACTCTTGGATATGAACTTGTCCGGGGATGAGATGGTAACGCTGCTGGAACCTTTGTCTGGAAAAACGAAGGAAGAAAAAGAGCAGCTGTTGGAGCCGATCATTCAGAAGCTGGAAGCCGAGCGCGCCAGTGCTCCATCCACCCCGACGCAGACGGACGACTGAACAGCCTGCGGAACTTCACGTGCGACATTCATTCGCCGAAGCTGCACAGGTGAAAAGATACCTTTCCCTATGTTGTCACGCGAGGACGACTTCACGAACCGAAGCCGTCCTCGCGTTTTTTATTTCCCGCTCGCGCCGTAGTTTTTGAGCACGCGCGCGGAGGGATCGTCGACGTCGCAGCCGGGCCAGTCGCGGTTCGGCATCCAGAAGCCCGCGATCATGTGCGCCTGCCCGGGATAGTATTTCTCGAAAAGCTGGCGGTACAGAAGGCTTTCTTTTGTGAACGGGCGCGCGAAGTCGTACCGGGCGCAGCCGTCGCGGAAGGATGTTTCGTCGTACAGGCCGTCTGCGTATTCCTTCAGGTTGTCCACCATGGAATGTCCCACCGCGTCGCTGAACGCCGCCTTCTGCCGCCACAGGATTTCCTCGGGCAGGATATGATCGTCCGCGAACGCCTTTCGAATCAGATACTTCCCCATGTCGTGCCGGTTCATCTTGAGCGCCGGGTCGATCGACATGGCGTACTGAACGAACGCCAGATCGCCGAACGGCACGCGCGCTTCCAGCGAGTTGACCGAGATGCAGCGGTCGGCGCGCAGCACGTCGTACATGTGCAGCTCCCGAATCCGCTTTTCCGCTTCATGCTGGAACGCGGCGGCGTCGGGCGCGAAATCGGTGTATTTGTAGCCGAACAGCTCGTCGGAGATTTCGCCGGTCAGAAGCACGCGTATGTCGGTATGCTCATGGATGTATTTGCACACGAGGTACATGCCGATGCTCGCGCGAATCGTCGTGATGTCATAGGTTCCCAGCAGCGCGACCACCGGTTCCAGCGCGTCCAGCACATCCTGACGGGTGATGATCACCTCGGTGTGCTCGCTGCCGATGAAGCCGGCGACCTTTCGCGCGTATTTCAGGTCAATCGCGTCCGTGTTCATGCCGATGGAGAACGTGCGAATCGGCTTTCCCAGCTTTTTCGACGCGATGGCGCACACGAGCGAGCTGTCCAGCCCGCCGCTGAGCAGGAAGCCCACCGGCGCGTCCGCGTCCAGACGCTTCTCCACGCCCGCGATCAGCCGCGCGCGCAGCTCCCGGCACACCGTTTCCTCGTCCGCCATCGCATATTGCTCCACGAACGCCGGGTCAGCATAGCGCGTGAACTGTCCGTCTGCCCAATAGCAGCCCGGCGGGAACGGCAGAATCTCGGCGCACAGACCGAGCAGGCTCTTGGGCTCGCTGGCGAAGGCCATTTTGCCGTCGGAAAGGCGGCCATAGTACAAGGGACGAATGCCGATCGGGTCGCGCGCGGCGATCAGGCTGTTTTTCTTCGCGTCATACAGGATGAGCGCGAATTCCGCGTCCAGCGTTTTAAACATTTCAAGCCCGTATTCCCTGTACAGCGGCAGCAGAATTTCGCAGTCCGAATCGCTGCGAAACGCATATTTCGCCTTCAGGCGTTCGCGGATGGGACGAAAGCCGTACAGCTCGCCGTTGCACACGACATAGCTTCCGTCCATTTCAAATGGCTGCATACCCGCGTCGCTTAATCCCATGATGGCCAGCCGATGAAACCCCAGCGTGCCGCAGGGCACATCCAGCATGCGCGTGCTGTCCGGCCCGCGCGAGGCTGTGCGCGCGAAGGCCTCCATAAGCTCTTTTCCGGAAACCGTTTTTCCTTCAATGCCGATGATGGAACACATGAAAAAAGCACCTCCGATATTCTGTGCGCGGCGTCAATCCTGATTTCAGGACGAAGGCCGCGTCTCGTGGTGCCACCTGATTTACTTCTTTGCGAGTTCCTGCAAACTCCGGCCGCTGTAACGTGCCGCCGCCCCGCCGCCCCTACTTGCCTGCGCGTTCGGTTTGGGCTCGGAAGGGTTCGTTCGCCCGGCTCGCCAACGGGATTCACACCATTCGCCCGCTCTCTGTGTGCGCGAAGGCCGGGGTACTTTTCTTCCTCATCGCTTTGAATATGAACAGGGCAAGGGTGCGCGAACGCTTCTTCGCGGGCACCCTCGCCCTGTTGCGCCTTAGTATACAGGCGCGCCCCGCCGCCGTCAAGAGGTTCATCAAAATTTCACAAATTGCAGGATACAGGCGTCGAACTTTCGTTTCCGGCATAAATCGCGCGGTTTTTTCGCAATTTAACGCTCAATACGAAAAAACAACATTCCGACATGCAATTTCCTGTTGACAAGCGCCGCTTCGTCTGCTATCATTCTCTGCGTTCGGAGCGAGGGTGCTGTGAAACAGCATTTCTGGCTCTCTCTTTTTTGAAGGAGGTTCTTGGTATGGGCAGATACAGCAAGGAAGACATCATCCGCATGGTGCGCGAAGACGACGTTGAATTCATCCGCATGCAGTTTACCGACATCTTTGGCCAGATGAAGAATGTGGCCATCACCGCGTCGCAAATCGAAAAGGCGGTTAACAACGAAATCATGATCGACGGAAGCTCCATCGAGGGCTTTGTGCGCATCCAGGAGTCTGACCAGTATCTGCGGCCGGATCTGGATACCTTCACGGTGCTCCCGTGGCGTCCGCAGCACGGCAAGGTTGCCCGCCTGATCTGCGACGTATACAATCCCGACGGCACGCCCTTCATCGGCGACCCGCGCGGCGCGCTGCGCCGGATGCTGAAGAAGGCCTCCGACATGGGCTATTCGTTCAACGTGGGCCCGGAGTGCGAGTTCTTCCTGTTCCAGACCGATGAAACCGGAAAGCCCACCACCGCCACCAACGACGAAGCCGGATACTTCGACCTCGGCCCGCTCGATCACGGCGAGAGCACGCGCCGCGAAATCTGCATGGCGCTGGAAAACATGGGCTTCGAAATCGAGGCCTCCCACCACGAGGTTGCCGCCGGACAGCACGAAATCGACTTCAAGTACGCCGAGGCGCTCACCGCCGCTGACAACATCATGACCTTCAAAATGGCGGTCAAGACGCTGGCGCAGAAGAACGGCCTGCACGCCACCTTCATGCCCAAGCCGATTTTCGGCGTGAACGGCAGCGGCATGCACACGAACATGTCCCTGTTCAAGGACGGAAAGAACATTTTCTTTGACGAGAAGGGCGACAAGAAGCTGTCGGACGACGCGCGCCATTTCATCGCGGGTCTGCTGGAGCACGTGAGCGGCATGACCGCCGTGCTCAATCCCCTCGTCAATTCCTACAAGCGTCTGGTGCCCGGCTATGAAGCGCCGTGCTACACCGCGTGGTCGGCTTCCAACCGCTCGGCGCTGATTCGCATTCCCGCGGCGCGCGGACAGTCCACCCGCGTGGAACTGCGCTGCCCCGACCCAGCCTGCAACCCCTATCTGGCGCTGACGGTCTGTTTGGCCGCCGGTCTGGACGGCATCGAGCGCAGGCTCACGCCGCCGGCCGAAATCACCGAAAACATCTTTGCCATGTCCCCCGAGGAGCGCACGGCGCGCGGCATTCACAGCCTGCCCGGCTCGCTGCATTCCGCCGTGGTCGCCATGACGAAGGACAAGCTGGTCTGCGATTCGCTGGGCGCGCACATTGTGGATCAGTACGTCGCCGGCAAGCTGAAGGAGTGGGAAGCCTACCGCACGCAGGTAAGCAGCTGGGAGATCGAAAGGTATCTGATTACCTACTGATCGAATAAAGGGGAATGCCCATGAACCATGTAATCGTTGCCTTCGAATCGGAAGGCGCGTCCAAACGCGTTTGTGAGATGCTCACAGCCGCCTCCGTACCCGTGCGCGCAGTCTGCCGCACGGGCGCGGAGGTAATTCGGTTGGTTCGCTACATGGGCGGCGGCGTCGTGGTCTGCGGCGTGAAGCTGGCGGATACGACGGCCGACCGGCTGTATGAAGACCTCGACGGGCAGGTGTACGTCCTCGCCGTCGGCAAGCCGGAGCAGCTGGACATGTGCGACAATCCCCGCGTGTTCCGCCTGCCGCTTCCCGTGAACCGGTACGACCTTTCCGCGTCGGTTCGGATGCTGGAGCAGCTTGAGGAAATGAGCCGCCGCGACGTTCGTCCCCCGCAGGACGAGCTGGAAACCATCCGCCGCGCGAAGCTGTGGATGATGGAGCACGAAGGGCTTTCGGAGGAGGAAGCGCACCGGCGTTTGCAGCGGCAGAGCATGACCGCGCGGCGGCGCATGGCGGAGGTGGCGGCTTCCATTCTGGAACGCGCGCGGCGCACGGAAACGAATCTTTCGGATTTCTGACAGACTTGATTTATGAGGTGATGGCAATGACCAGGTATATTTTCGTCACGGGCGGCGTGGTCTCGGGTCTCGGCAAGGGCATTACGGCCGCGTCGCTGGGACGGCTTTTGAAGGCGCGCGGCCTGAAGGTCGCCGCACAGAAGCTCGATCCCTACATCAACGTCGACCCCGGCACGATGAGCCCCTACCAGCACGGCGAGGTATACGTGACCGAGGACGGCGCGGAAACCGATCTCGACCTTGGACACTACGAGCGCTTCATCGACGAGGATCTGAACAAATATTCCAACCTGACCACCGGCAAGGTGTACTGGAACGTGCTGAACCGCGAACGCCGCGGCGAGTATCTGGGCTCCACGGTGCAGGTCATCCCCCATATCACCGACGAAATCAAGGAATTCGTCTATCGAGTAGGCAGGCGTACGGACGCCGACGTTGTAATCACCGAAATCGGAGGCACGATTGGCGACATTGAGTCGCAGCCGTTTTTAGAGGCCGTGCGCCAGATTTCGCTGGAAGTCGGGCGCGAGAACAGCCTGTTTATTCATGTGACGCTGGTACCCTTCCTGCGTGGCTCGGACGAGCACAAGTCCAAGCCCACGCAGCATTCCGTAAAGGAGCTGCAGGGCATGGGCATCAACCCGAACATCATCGTGCTGCGCTGCGACGAGCCGCTGGAAGCGTCCATCTTCCGCAAAATCTCGCTGTTCTGCAACGTGAAGCCGGACTGCGTGATTGAAAACATCACCCTGCCCTGCCTGTACGAAGCGCCGCTGATGCTGGAAAAATCGAATTTCTCCTCCGTCGTGTGCCGCGAGCTCGGTCTTGACCTGCCCGCGCCCGACCTGACCGAGTGGACGGAGATGGTCGAGCGCATCAAGAACCGCACGCGCGACGTGACGATCGGTCTGGTCGGCAAATACGTGCAGCTGCACGACGCGTACCTGTCCGTGGCCGAGGCGCTGCATCACGCGGGCTACGCGCTGAACGCGCACGTGGACATCCGCTGGGTCGATTCCGAGCAGATTACCGAGGAAAACGTCGCTTCAACGCTTTCCGGGCTGGACGGCATCCTGATTCCCGGCGGCTTCGGCCCGCGCGGCATCGACGGCATGATTCTGGCCGCCCGGTACGCCCGCGAGAACCGCGTCCCCTATTTCGGCATCTGCCTTGGCATGCAGATTGCCGTGATCGAATACGCGCGCGACGTCGCCGGAATCGCCGACGCGAACTCCGGCGAGTTCGACGAGCTGTGCAAAAACAAGGTGATCGACTTCATGCCCGGCCAAAGCGACGACATCGACAAGGGCGGCACGCTGCGCCTGGGCGCGTGCCCGTGCGTCATCCAACCCGGCACGACGATGGAGCGCTGCTATGGAAAGCGCGAAATCTCCGAGCGTCACCGCCATCGCTACGAGTTCAACAACAACTATCGGGACGCGCTCACCCAGTGCGGCCTTACGTTGTCCGGCCTGTCGCCCGACGCGCGTCTGGTGGAAACGGTGGAGCTGAGCGACCGCCCGTTCTATGTGGGCGTTCAGTACCATCCGGAGTTCAAATCCCGCCCCAACAAGGCGCATCCGCTGTTCGTCGGCTTCGTGGACGCGGCGCTAATGAAAAATTCTGATAAATAAAAGGAATTTCGGCATACCGCGTCGAATGTCTGTACGCAATACGTACCAGCATCGGAGAAAGGACAGAAACATGCTTACTGCAATCGTTGGAATCAACTGGGGCGACGAGGGAAAGGGCCGTATGGTCGACCTGCTTTCCTCCGGCTACGACATCGTCTGCCGTTATCAGGGCGGAAACAACGCGGGTCACACCGTCGTCAATGAGAAGGGCAAATTCGTTTTGAACCTTCTGCCGTGCGGCATCCTGCGCGATACCACCGTCAACGTGATGGGCAACGGCATGGTGATCGACATCCAGCACCTCGTGGGCGAGATCAGGACTCTGACGGACAGGGGCATTCGCGTTTCCCCCGACAACCTGAAGATCAGCGATAAGGCCATCATCTGCCTGCCCTATCACAAGCTTCAGGACATCATGGAGGAAGAGCGTCTGGCCGACCGCAAGTACGGTTCCACCCGCCGCGGCATCGCTCCCGTGTATTCCGACAAGTATATGAAGAAGGGTCTGCGCATGGACGACCTGCTTCACAAGGACACGCTGGCTGAGAAGGTGCGCGATCTGGTGGAGTGGAAGAACCTGACGGTGACCGCCTACGGCCATGAGCCGATCGACGCAAATGAGATTCTCGACTGGCTGGAAACCTATGGAAGCGTCGTCCGTCCGTTCATCACCGACGTCACGCATTACCTGAACGCCGCCGTCGAAGCTGGCAGGAGCGTCATGCTCGAGGCGCAGCTGGGCACGCTCCGCGACATCGATTTCGGCATCTATCCCTATACCACGTCCTCCCAGACGGTGGCGGCCTACGCGCCTATCGGCGCGGGCATTCCCGGCAAAAAGCTGGATCAGTCCATCGGCATCATGAAGGCCTATTCCACCTGCGTGGGTGAGGGCCCGTTCACGGCGGAAATGTTCGGCGAAGAAGCCGAAGCGCTGCGCAAGGCTGGCGACGAATACGGCGCCGCGACCGGCCGTCCGCGCCGCGTGGGCGCGTTCGATGTGCCCGCCTCCCGCTATGGCGTGATGATGCAGGGTGCGACCTCCCTCGCCGTGACGAAGCTGGACGTGCTTTCCTATATGGATAAGATTCCCGTGTGTGTGGCCTACGAAATCGACGGCGAGCGCACGACGGAATTCCCCACCGGCGACCGTCTGAACCGCGCGAAGCCCGTGATCGAATACGTGGACGGCTTCGGCGACGTTTCGTCCTGCCGCACGTTCGAATCCCTTCCCGAGGCGGCCAAGACCTATATCCGCTATCTGGAAGACGCCGTGCATTGCCCGATTCAGTACATCTCCGTCGGCGCTGATCGCGACGCGTACATCCGCATGTTCTAAGTCTCGCTCCCTTTTTCCGCCGTCCGGCTTTCGGACGGCGTTTTTTTATCCGGAAATGATATGACATGGATTTGACAAAAGCCGGGTTTTGTATTTGACCCATTGGCGGTATCCTTTGATCGTCACAAGGAAAGAGAAAAAACGAAGGACGAATCGAAAGGAGATTCAAGCATGAAAAAGCTCGTAAGCATCCTGATGGCGCTCGTAATGCTGCTTGGTTCCGCGGCCGCCGTGGCCGAGGGCAGCGTATCCACCGACGGCTCGACCTCCATGGAAAAGGTCATTGGCGCGCTGGGCGAGTACTTCACCGAGGAAAACAAGGGCGTGAACTTCACCTACAATCCCACCGGCTCCGGCTCCGGCATCGCCGCCGTTCTGGAAGGCCGCTGCGACATCGGCCTTTCCAGCCGCGACCTGAAGGACGCGGAGAGAGAATCCGGACTGGTTGAAACCGTGCTGGCCTACGATGGCATCGCGATCATCGTGCATCCGGAAAACCCGGTCAGCGACCTGAGCCTTGAGAACATCGCGAAGATCTACACCGGCGAAATCGCCAACTGGAAGGAAGTCGGCGGCGCGGACGCGGAAATCGTGCTCATCGGCCGCGAGGCCGGAAGCGGCACCCGCGACGGCTTCGAGACCATCACCGGAACGAACGACGCATGCCAGTATCGTCAGGAGTTGACCTCCACCGGCGACGTGATCACCGCCGTATCGCAGAACCCCGCCGCGATTGGCTACGCCTCCCTCGCCGCGCTGAAGGATACCGTCAAGGCCGTCTCCGTTGAAGGCGTGGTTCCCTCCGAGGAAACCGTGAAGGATGGCAGCTACCGCGTGCAGCGCCCCTTCGTGCTGGTAACCCGCAAGGACGTGCCGCTGTCTGAGACCGCGCAGAAGTTCTTCGACTTTGCGACCTCCGCGGACGCCGCCTGGATCATCTCCCTCGCCGGAGCCGTCTCCGCCGCGGATACCCCCGCCGCTGAATAAAACCGCTGAAGCGACAAACCAACGCCTGTCCGTGCCCCGCGCGCGGACAGGCCTCACGCGTACCGCGCGGCAAAGGAGAGAAATGCCTTGAAAAAAAGACGCTTGTTTGAAACCGCGATGCATGGCCTGTTCCTGCTTTTAGGATTGATCGCCGTCGGGTTTGTGCTGCTGATCACGGTCTATCTGATCGTCTCCGGCATCCCGGCCATTCGCCGCATCGGGCTGATTCGGTTTCTGTTCGGCACAAAATGGGCTTCGACGGCGGCCGAGCCCTCGTTCGGCATCCTGCCCTTTATCCTGACCAGCGTATACGGCACGGCGGGCGCGGTGCTGATCGGCGTGCCGATCGGCTTCCTCACGGCGGTATACCTTTCCAAGGTTGCGAACGCGAAGGTGCGCGCGATCATGGAAAACGCCGTCAGCCTGCTGGCGGGCATTCCCTCGGTGGTCTACGGCCTTGTGGGCATGCTTGTGCTGGTGCCCGGCATTCGAAAGCTGTTCGGCGTGCCGGACGGCTCGAGCCTGCTGGCGGCCATCATCGTGCTTTCGGTGATGATTCTTCCGTCGATCATCAAGGTTTCTATGGCCGCGCTGGACGCTGTGCCGAAGGAATACGAGGACGCTTCGCTGGCGCTGGGCGCGACGCCGATTGAAACGTACTTCCGCGTGTCCGTGCCCGCCGCGAAGAGCGGAATCGCCGCGGCCGTGGTGCTGGGCGTGGGACGCGCCATCGGCGAAGCCATGGCGGTCATGATGGTATCCGGCAACGTGCCCAACATGCCGAGCATGTTTGAAAGCGTGCGCTTCCTGACGACGGCGGTGGCCAGCGAAATGGCCTACTCTTCCGGTCTTCAGCAGCAGGCGCTGTTTTCCATCGCGCTGGTGCTGTTCCTGTTTATCATGCTGATCAACGCTTGCCTGAACTTCTTCCTGAAGCGCAATAAGGAGGGCTGAGCATGGAGCATTCTTCTTTTTCCACCAGACGCCGCCTTCGCATCGGTCTTCTGCGCGCGCTGATGGGCGTCGCGACGGCGCTGACCGCGGCATTGGTGCTGTTTCTGATCGTATATGTGCTGACAAAGGGGCTTGCGAACATCACGTGGGAACTGCTTTCCACCAAGCCCAGCTATCTGAGGAATCGAATCGGCATCCTGCCGGATATTCTGAACACGCTGTATGTCATCGTCGCGACGCTGGCGATCGTGCTGCCGCTGGGCGTGGGCGCGGCCATCTACCTCACCGAGTACGCTTCCAACAAGAAGCTGGTGGCCGTGATCGAATACGCGGCGGAAACGCTTTCCGGCATTCCGTCGATCATCTATGGTCTGGTGGGCATGCTGTGCTTCTGCCAGTTCTTCGGGCTTCAGACCTCGCTGCTGGCAGGTTCCCTGACGCTGGTCATCGTGAACCTGCCCACGATCATGCGCACGGTGCAGGAGAGCCTGAAGACCGTGCCGCAGAGCTACCGCGAGGGCGCGTTCGGTCTGGGCGCGGGCAAGTGGCGCGTGATCCGCACCGTGGTGCTGCCCGGCTGTGTGGACGGCGTAATCACCGGCTGCATCCTGTCCATCGGGCGCATTCTTGGCGAGTCGGCGGCGCTGTTGTTCACCGCGGGCTTCGCGCACGCGCTGAACGGCTTCTTCGAGGGACTGAAGAGCGCGGGCTCCACGCTGACCGTCGCTTTGTATATGTACGCCAAGGTACAGGGCGAATTTGACGTTGCCTTCGCCATCGCGGCGATTCTGATGCTTCTGACCATATTGATCAACACGACCGCGACGCTCGTCGCCCGGTATTTCAGGAGGAACAAGCAGCTTTGAAACCCGTAAATGGCAGCGGCATGAAGCGCGCCGCACTGATCAACGACCTTTCGTGCTTCGGAAAGTGCTCGCTGAGCGTCGCGCTCCCGATTCTCTCGGCCTATGGCGTCGAAGCCGTTTCCCTGCCCACGGCGATTCTCTCCACGCACACCGGCGGCTTTGAGGGCTACGTCGTCCGCGACATGACGGACGAGATGCGCGCCTTCTCCGCGCACTGGAAGCGCATGGGTCTGAAATTCGACCTGATCTCCACCGGCTTCTTTTCTTCGCCGGAGCAGCTGGAAATCGCCGCGGATTTCATTCACGACTTTGCGGCGGAAGAGACGATCGTGCTCGTCGACCCGGTTCTCGGCGACAACGGAAGCCTGTACGGATGCTTTTCGGAAGCCTGCGTTGAAAAGATGCGCGCGCTGTGCGCGCTGGCGGACGTGATTTCGCCCAACCACACGGAGGCCTGTCTTTTGACCGGCAGCGCCATGGATACCTGCGTGGAAACGCTGCTTCCCCTGCTGCCCTGCCCGAACGCGGTCATCACCGGCGTGAGGCGCGGCGCGGAAATCGGCTATGAAGCCCGGCTGGACGGCGAGCGGGTATCGGTTTACAAGGCCTATGTGCCCATCCAGCTGCACGGAACCGGCGACGTGTTCGCCTCCGCGTATGCCGCCGAAATTCTGAACGGACACGGCCTTGTCGACGCGCTCCCCCGCGCCGCGGAATTTCTGGATGCGTGCATTTACGACACGGCGAAGCGTCAGCCCGCGCACTGGTACGGGCTCGCGTTCGAGGACGAACTGAAAAGGAGGACGCACAATTCATGAGCGACATCATTACCGCGAAGGATCTGTCTCTGTGGTACGGAAACCATCAGGCGCTTACGGATATATCCGTCGGTATTCCGGAAAAGAGCATCACCGCGCTGATCGGCCCCTCCGGCTGCGGCAAGTCCACCTTTCTCAAAACGCTGAACCGCATGAACGATCTGATTCCGGGCGTTCGCATCACCGGCGACGTGCGCTACCGCGATATGGATGTTTACGCTCCGTCCACCGACGTGACCGCGCTCCGGCGGCAGATCGGCATGGTCTTCCAGAAGCCGAACCCGTTCCCGATGAGCGTTTACGACAACATCGCCTACGGCCCGCGCACCCACGGCGTGAAAAGCCGCGCACGGCTGGACGAGATCGTCGAGCGCTCGCTGCGCGACGCGGCCATCTGGGATGAGGTAAAGGATCGGCTGAAGAAGAACGCGCTCGGCCTTTCCGGCGGCCAACAGCAGCGCCTGTGCATCGCCCGCGCGCTGGCCGTGGAGCCGGAGGTGCTTCTGATGGACGAGCCGACCAGCGCCCTCGACCCCATCTCCACCTCGAAAATCGAGGATCTGGCGCTTCAGCTGAAGGAGAAATACACCATCGTCATCGTGACGCACAACATGCAGCAGGCCGTTCGCATTTCGGACAGCACGGCGTTTTTCCTGCTGGGCGAGCTGGTGGAATTCGGCGATTCCGAGAAGCTGTTCTCCCAGCCTGAGGACAAGCGGACAGAGGACTATATCACGGGGAGGTTTGGCTGATGCGCAGTCGTTTTGATGAACAGCTTACGCTGTTGAGCCGGGAACTGATTGAGATGGGCGCGCTTTGCGAGGAAGTGATTTCGATGGCTTCCCGCGCGCTGATGGATGGAGATGCGACGCTGGCGCGCCGGGTCGCGCCGCTGGACAGCGAGATCGACCACAAGGAGCGCAGCATTGAATCCATGTGCCTGAAGCTGCTTTTGCAGCAGCAGCCCGTCGCACGCGACCTGAGACAGATCTCGGCGGCGCTGAAAATGATCACGGACATGGAGCGCATCGGCGATCAGGCCGAGGATATTTCCGAAATCGTGCAGTTTCTGAACGGCCGCACCGTCGAAAATGCGGATCTTTTGCAGGAAATGTCCCGAGCCGTCATAAAAATGGTCACGGAAAGTGTTGATGCGTACGTAAAACATGATATAATGTTGGCGGAGAAGGTCGTGAAGGACGACGATATCGTGGACAGCTGCTTTACAACCGTCAAGCATAAGCTGATCGACGCCATCGCCGCCAATCCGTCCGACGGAGAGTATGCGCTCGATCTGATGATGATCGCCAAGTATTTCGAGCGCATCGGCGACCACGCGGTGAACATCGCCGAGTGGGTCATCTTCTCGGTAACGGGCGTCCACAAGGAGGAAGAGGCATGATCTGGTGCGTCGAGGACGATGCAAGTATTCGCGATATCGAGGTATACGCGCTGAAATCCGCCGGGCTGGACGCGCGCGGCTTTGAGGACGGCTCGTCGTTTCTGAAGGCGCTGGAAGCCGAGGTGCCGACGCTCGTCGTGCTGGACGTGATGCTGCCGGGCGTGGACGGCATGGAGCTTCTGCGGCGCATGCGCGAGTCCGCGCGCCTGAAGGCGGTTCCCGTGATCATGGCCACCGCGCGGGACGCGGAGATTGACAAGATTCAGGGACTGGACACCGGCGCGGACTACTATCTCACCAAGCCGTTCGGCGTGCTGGAATTCGTATCCTGCGTGAAGGCCGTGCTCCGGCGCTGCGAAACGCCGAAGGCCCCGCGCGAGCTGCGGCTGGACGGGCTTGTGATGAACCCGGACGAGCGCACCGTGACGGTCGACGACAAGTCGGTTCAGCTTACCTATAAGGAATTCGAGCTTTTGCGCCTGTTTCTCGCGAACCCCGGCATCGCCTTTACGCGCGACCAGCTGTTCAGCCGGGTATGGGGCGAGGATTTCATCGGGGAAACCCGCACGATCGACACGCATATCCTTACGCTTCGTCAGAAGCTCGGCCCCTATGGCGAACGGATTCACACCATACGCAACGTAGGCTACCGACTGGAGGGAAACGTGCATGAGTCATAAAATCTTCCGCTCCATCCTGCTCGTGGCGGCGGCGGTGCTGCTCGCAAGCCTTCTGATTATCATGAGCTATCTGTATGAATATTTCGCCGGCGTGCAGGAGCGCCAGCTGGGCGACGAGCTGAGCCTTGCCGCCGCGGGCGTGGAAAACTACGGCGAAAGCTATCTTCAGACGGTGAAGCCCGGTGATTATCGAATCACGTGGATCGCCGCCGACGGCACGGTGCTGTACGATACCATTCGTCCCGACACGCCCGAAGAAAATCACGCCGGGCGCGAAGAGGTGAAGCGCGCGCTGGAAACCGGCGAGGGCAGGAGCACGCGCTATTCCACGACGCTGCTCGAGAAGACCATCTATTACGCTCGCCGCCTGACAGACGGAAGCGTGCTGCGCATGTCCATCAGCGGCGCGACGACCGGCTATCTGGCGCTGGGCGTTGTGCAGCCTGCGCTGCTGGTGTTCGTGCTCGCGCTGATTCTTTCGAGCTTCCTCGCCAGGCGCATTTCCAACCGCATCGTGGAGCCTCTAAATCATCTGGATCTCGACCATCCGCTGGATAACGCCGCCGCATACGCCGAGCTCTCTCCCCTGCTCCGGCGCATTCATGAGCAGCGCGTGGAAAACGCCGCGCAGCTTCGGGCGCTCAGGAAGAAGACGGACGAGTTCAACCAGACGATCGGCAGCATGAAGGAAGGCCTTGTGCTGCTGGACGAAAACGAGCGCATTCTTTCCATCAACGCCGCGGCGAAGGATGTGTTCGCCGTGAATGGCGACTGCATGGGGAGGGATTTCCTGACCATCGACCGCGACCCGGACATGACCCACGCGCTTGGAAAGGCGCGCGCCGACGGGCACGCCGAGATTCGGCGGGCGCATCGCGGGCGCATGTATCAGTTTGACATCAGCCGCATCGAATCGAGCGGCGCGCCCATCGGCACCGTGCTCCTCGCCTTTGACATTACTGAGCGTGAATACGCCGAGCGCAACCGCCGCGAGTTCACCGCGAACGTATCCCACGAGCTGAAAACGCCGCTTCAGGGCATCATCGGCAGTGCCGAGCTGATTGAAAACGGCATGGTGCAGCCGCAGGATGTGCCGCGCTTTGTGGAGCACATTCACAGCGAGGCTTCGCGCATGGTCACGCTGATCGGCGACATCATCCGCCTGTCGCAGCTGGACGAGGGCGACGTAATGCCCCGCGAGGACGTGGACGTGCTGGCCGCCGCGAAGGAAGCCGTTTTGAACCTTTCGGACGAAGCCGCGAAGCGCGGAATCACCATGACGGTGGACGGAACGCCCGCCATCGTGCACGGCGTGCGCCGCCTGATTTCCGAAATCGCGTTCAACCTGTGCGAAAACGCCGTGAAATACAACCGCGACGGCGGCAGCGTTTTTGTGAAGGTGGAAACCGAGGGCGAAAACACGGCGCTGACCGTGCAGGATACCGGCATCGGCATTCCGGACGCGGACCAGAGCCGCGTGTTCGAGCGCTTCTACCGCGTGGACAAGAGCCATTCCAAGGCCTCCGGCGGCACGGGACTGGGGCTGTCCATCGTCAAGCACGCGGTGATGTATCACCACGGAAAGGTTGAACTGCGCAGCGCGACCGGCGAGGGCACGTGCGTGCGCGCGGTTCTTCCCAAGAACGGCTGATTATAATAGGAAAGGAAACGAAAAAGCATGGATGAACTGAGAAACAAAAAGGGCTTTATCTGCGATATGGACGGCGTGATCTACCACGGCAACAAGATTCTGCCCGGCGTGAAGGAATTTGTAGACTGGCTGTATCGGGAGGAAAAGAGCTTTCTGTTTCTCACGAATGCTTCCGAGCGTTCGCCGCGCGAACTTCAGCAGAAGCTCAAGCGCATGGGGCTGGACGTGGACGAGAGCCACTTCTACACCAGCGCGCAGGCGACCGCGCGTTTCATCAGCAGTCAGGCGCCCGGATGCAGCGCCTATGTCATCGGCGGCGCGGGTCTGATCATGGCGCTGCACGACGCGGACATCACGATGAACGATGTCGATCCCGATTACGTCGTCGTGGGCGAGGGCAACACCTACAACTATGAGAACATCCTGAAGGCCGTGCGGCTGGTCTCGCGCGGCGCGAAGCTGATTGGCACGAACAGCGACCTGACTGGCCCGTCCGAGGACGGCATAATTCCCGCCTGCCGCGCCATGATCGCGCCGATTGAAATGGCCACCGGCCAGTCCGCCTACTTCGTCGGAAAGCCGAACCCGCTGATGATGCGCACCGGTCTGCGCATTCTGGGCGCGCACTCCGAGGACGTGGTCATGATCGGCGACCGCATGGATACCGACATCGTGGCGGGCATCGAAACCGGTCTGGATACCGTGCTCGTGCTCTCCGGTGTGACCGACCTGAACGACGTGAAGAAGTTCCCCTATCGTCCCCGCCTGATTCTGAAGGGCGTCGGCGAAATTCCCGGCTGAGCGCCGCAGCGCGGAGCCGCGGCGAAAGAACCGCGGCTCCGTTTCATTCAGGCAATGGAGAAGATCGTGAAGGTCAGAATCGGCGAATAGCTCGCCGGGGTCAGCTGGAACTGCGCGGTGGAGCCGAGAATCAACTCCGCGCCGTCGGAATCCACCTCGATGATCGACGTGGCCGACACAGCCTGCCCGATGCCGGTAATGTCCTTGTTGATTTCCGTCACCATCGCCGGGACGATTTCGCGGTCGTAAAGCAGGGCGATCGTTCCCGTGACCGTCTCCGTGGCGGGCACGCGGAAGTTGTAGTTCACGACGTAGACGCCGCGGTCGAGCACGATCAGGCGCGTGCGCTCCTTGATCAGACCCTCCTCGCTGATGATCGCCGTGGAGTTCATTTCCATCCGATAGAAGGTCACGCCGTCCGGGGTGTTCACCGAGGGCGAGGACGAATTGATCGTCAGCGTGCCGTCCTGATAGAAGCTGCCGTACACGTCCTCCAGATCGGTTCCGTCCGGATTCGGCGGGCAGGGGCCGCGGTACACGGGATCAATCGGCGGCCGCAGGCAGTGATCCCACGGCGAATAAATGTAACGACCCGAGCGGTTCATGCCGCCGATGGCGTTCAGCGCGCCGTAGCTCTGTTTTTCCGCCTCTTCGCGCCAGCGGCCCGGGCGGCGGGTATTCTTTGCATATGCCACTTGCATTTCTCCTTTCCTTCCGGCATTCCTTCTCATCCATATGCGCCGGTTCCCCCGCATGTGCGCGTTCGCGCGGTTTTCGCCCGCGGCTGACAACCTTTTTCCCGCGTGTGCGCACATGTGACCCAACCGGATTCCACACGCGTGGCCTTTGCGAAAGGTTGCATTTTTGGCGTGCTTGATGTATAATAGATTCTGTGAAAGTATTGATATGCGGAGGGAATATGGGACGAACCGCAAAGCCCGCGGCGCGGGGCGGAAAGACGACTGCGCGCAGCAAGAAGGCGCAGGAGATGGATACCCGGCGCGATTTCGCGTTTATATTGATGATCGGTCTGGCGGCGCTGACGCTGTTCATCGCCTGCATCCGGCCGGACGAATATTCCAGCCTTTACACCCTGAAGCAGACCGTTTCCGGTCTCGTCGGCTCCATGGGTTGGACGCTCCCCATCATGTTTGCGTGGGCGGGCGTGCTTGCCTATCGCTCGAACGGGCAGAAGAACCAGCTTGCGAAGATGTTTCTGCTCATCTTCCTGTTTGAGCTGTGCCTGCTGAGCGCCGTGGAGGCGTTTTCCTGCGAACGCATCGCCCGCCGGATGCGTATTTCCGGCTACATCAATTTCCTCTCCATGGCGTGGAAGGAGCACGCCGGCGGCGGCCTGCTCGGCGCGCTGTTCTCCCGCCCCATTCAGAGCCTGATCGGCCAGTGGGGCACGCTGCTTATTGCAATCGTATGCGCCGTCCTGCTTCTGATCAGCATGCGTCTGGTTTCCCTTCGCCGCCTGAGCGAAAAGGTGAGCGAGATGCGCAGCGCGCGCCCGCCGCGCGAGAAGGAAGCGTCCGCACCCACGAAGGAGGTTCGTCCGTTTGTGAAAAAGCCGTCGGCTGCCAAAAAGAAGCCGTCGGCCGAACCGGTTTTCGTTCGAAAGTCCGGCCGTTCCGTTTCCAGACGCGGCGATTCGCTGTTTGTGGACGACATCAGCGAGGGCAGCGTCGACACGGGCGCGCCCATCCGCATTCCCAAGCTGTCCCGCGACGGCATGCCGCCCCGCGTAACGCCGGTGCGCGCGCCCGGAAATGAAGAGACCATTCCCGAGGTGAACCCCACCCGCGAGGACGGTTACGGCGCGTCCGCCTATGCCAAGCGTCCCGCGCGCAAGCCCTCGAGCCGCGCGAAGAAGCCGGTTGTGGAGCCCGCCGCGGAGCCTGCGCCGGAGAAGCCCGAAATCAAAATCGAAAAAATCGAGCTGATGGAAGCCGTGCGCAACGAGACCGCCGAAAAGCGCAATTCGGATTATGTGAAGAACGCGCTGGGCGATCATTCGCGCAAGCCGAAGCCGGTGCTGACCTATCGCCTGAACGACGACGCGGAAGAGAAGGCTCCTCAGGCGAAGCCGGAGCGAAAGGAAAAGAAGCTTACCGCCGACGAGCTGTTTACCGTGGGCGAGTCCGTGCGCGCCCGCGCGGCGGCGACCGAAGCGCCCGCGAAGCGCGGCGCGGCCAGCTTTGACCCGGATGTCTCCCCCGCGCCCCGCGCTTCCCGCTCCGCGCCCCGCGTGGAGGAAAAGGAAGTTAAACCGGAGCCGAAGAAGCGCGTTCCGGCCGAGCCGCAGCCTTCCTACTTTGAAAAGCATTATCGGTCCACGCCGAAGCCGGAGCACATTCCCGCGGCCAAGCTGCCCGACATGAAGAACCTCCCCGTGGACGACGAATACGATTTCCCGCCGATCGACCTGATGGAGGCCGGCGAGCCTGTGGAGAAGAACGCCTCCGGCTATGACGCGGAGGACATGAAGCGCGCGGAAACGCTGATTCGCACGCTGCAAAGCTTCTCCATTCCTGTGAAGCTGACCGGCGTTTCGCACGGCCCGGCGGTCACGCGCTTTGAGTTCCTGCCCGCGCCCGGCATCAAGGTGAGCCGCATTTCCTCCTATGCCGACGACATTGCCATGGCGCTGGCGGCGGTTTCCGTGCGCATCGAAGCGCCCATCCCGGGCAAGAGCGCCGTGGGTGTGGAGGTGCCGAACGTGAAAAAAGAGGTCGTGCATCTGCGCGACGTGCTGGAGTCTCCGGAAGCGCGCAAGGCCGCGTCCCGGCTGGCGGTGGGTCTCGGCAAGGATAACAGCGGCAAATACATCGTCGCCGATCTTGCCAGCATGCCGCACGTGCTGATCGCCGGACAGACGGGCTCCGGTAAATCGGTGTGCATCAACGCCATTATCATCTCCATCCTCTACCGCGCTACGCCGGACGAGGTGAAGATGATCCTGATCGACCCCAAGATGGTGGAATTGAACGCCTACAACACCATTCCCCACCTGCTGGTGCCGGTCGTGACCGATCCCAAGAAGGCCGCCAGCGCGCTCGACTGGGCGGTCGCCGAAATGACGCGCCGCTACAAGACGTTTGCCGAGCACGGCGCGAAGAATATTCAAAGCTACAACCAGAAGCTCCCGCCGGACGAAAAGCCGATGCCGCAGATCGTGCTGATCGTCGACGAGCTGGCCGACCTGATGATGACCGCCCCGCGCGACGTCGAGGAAGCCATCAACCGTCTGGCGCAGCTGGCGCGCGCCGCCGGTATCCATCTGGTCATTGCCACGCAGCGTCCGTCGGTCGACATCATCACCGGCGTCATCAAGGCGAACATCCCCACGCGAATCGCGTTCACCGTCGCCAGCGGCGTGGACAGCCGTACCATTCTGGACAGCTACGGCGCGGAAAAGCTGCTGGGACGCGGCGATATGCTCTATCTCCCCTCCGACCGCAACAAGCCCCTGCGCATTCAGGGCGCGTGGGTCAGCGAAAGCGAAGTGCAGGCGGTGGTCGACTACATTTCGAACACGCAGTCGGTGCAGTTCGACGAGGAGATTCTGGAGCACATGGAAAACGCCGTGCTCTCCGACGCGGAGAAGAACGACAAGAACAAGGATCAGGAAGAGAATACGGTGGACGAGCTGTTCGCGGTGGCGGTCAAGTACGTGGTCGACGCCGGACAGGCTTCCATCAGCATGCTTCAGCGCAAGCTGCGCGTGGGCTACGCGCGCGCGGGGCGCCTGATCGACGAAATGGCCGCGCGCGGGCTGGTCAGCCAGTCCGAGGGCTCCAAATCACGCGAGGTGCTGATCACGCGCGAGCAATACCGCGAGCTGTTCGGCGAGGACGGCGAAGACGACATCGATGCGGAGTAATCCGTTCAGTAAAGGAGTAATCCCATGGCTACCAAAGTCGGCATGATTTCTCTGGGCTGCTGCAAGAACCGCGTGGACAGCGAGGTTCTGCTGGGCATGCTCGCGAAGCACGGGTACGAGATTGTTTCCGACCCTGCCGAGGCGGAAATCATCTTCGTGAACACCTGCGGCTTCATCGAATCCGCGAAGGAAGAATCCATCGACGCCATTTTTGAAATGGCCGAATACAAAAAGACGGGCAGGCTCAAAAAGCTGTTCGTGACCGGCTGTCTTTCCCAGCGCTATCCGGACGCTTTGAAGCAGGAGATTCCCGAGGTGGACGGCCTCATGGGCGTGAGCGATTACGGCCGCATTTTTGAGTTCCTGAAGGAAGCCGACGGCGGCGCGCGGCCGATGTGCACGGGCGACGGCGAGCGCTTTCTGAAGGCGGAGCGCGTGTTGACTACGCCCTCCTATTCCGCCTATGTGAAGATTTCGGATGGGTGCAGCAACCGCTGCGCCTATTGCGCGATTCCGCTGATTCGCGGGCCGTATCGCTCGCGGCCGTACGACGACATAATGGAAGAATGCCGGGCGCTCGCTGCCCGCGGCGTGACAGAGCTGATTTTCATCGCGCAGGATACGTCGCGCTACGGCAACGATTTCCCGGAGCACACGCTGCTTCTCCCCCGCCTTCTGCGCGAAGCCAGCGAGATTCCCGGCGTGCACTGGGTGCGCGTGCTCTATTGCTATCCGGACACGGTGACGGACGAGCTGCTGCGCGAGATTCGCGACAACGACAAGATTGTGAAATACATGGATCTGCCGCTTCAGCACATTGACGACGAGCTTCTCAAGCGCATGAACCGCCGCGGCACGAGCGAGGAAATTCGCGCGCTCATCAAAAAGTGCCATGAATACGGCATTCTCGTGCGCACGACGATGATCGTCGGCTTCCCCGGCGAGACGGACGCGCAGTTTGAAACGCTGATGAACTTCGTGAAGGAAAGCCGGTTCGAGCGTCTGGGCGCGTTTACCTATTCGCCGGAGGAAGGCACGCCCGCCTGCACGATGCCCGATCAGGTGGACGAGGACGTGAAGAACCAGCGTCTGGACGACCTGATGATGGCGCAGCAGGCGATTTCGGCGGTAATCAACGAATCTCGCATCGGCAGCGTCGTGGAAGCGCTGATCGACGGCGAAGAGGACGGCGCGTACATCGCCCGCAGCGCGCTGGAAGCGCCCGAGAGCGACGGCGTAATCCGCATTGCGGCCGACAAGAAGCTCACGCCCGGCGAGTATGTGCGCGTTCGCATCACCGGAGCCGACGCCTACGATCTGATGGGAGTGATCGAGGAATGAATCTTCCGAACAAGCTGACGATGCTGCGCATCCTGCTCGTGCCCTTTTTCGTTGTGTTCGTATACTTTGAGAAGTACCCGGTCTGTCAGGTGCTGGCGCTCGTGCTGTTCATCTCCGCCTCCATCACCGACCTGCTCGACGGCCGCATTGCCCGCTCGCGCAATCTGGTGACGGATTTCGGCAAGTTCATGGACCCCATCGCCGACAAGCTGCTGGTGATGAGTGCCTTCGTGATGCTGGTGGAGCAGCAGCGCATGCCCGGCTGGGTGTGCATTCTGATGCTCGCGCGCGAATTCATCGTGAGCGGCTTCCGTCTGGTCGCCTCCGGCAAGGGCAAGGTTATCGCCGCGGGCATCTGGGGCAAGCTCAAGACGATCACGCAGATGATCTACGTGCCGATGGCGCTGCTTCTGATTCCGATCAAGGCGCTCGATCCCGCCGTGCATCCCATCTGGCAGGTGCTGACGGACATCATGATGTACATCTCGCTGGCGCTGACGCTGTGGTCGGGCTTCTGCTACATCTGGAACAATCGCGAATACATTAAAGATATGTGAGTGTGATACATATGGTATGCGAAATCCTTTCCGTAGGAACGGAGCTGCTCATGGGGCAGGTTGCCAACACCGACGCGCAGTACATCTCGCAGCGCCTGAGCGCGCTGGGCATTTCAGTCTATCGCCACACCGTCGTGGGCGATAACGTCGGCCGTCTCGACGAAGCGCTGGCCACGGCGCTTTCCCGCAGCGATTTCGTCATCACCACCGGCGGCCTTGGGCCCACGGAGGACGATCTGACGAAGGAAACCGTCGCGGCGCACTTCGGACTCAAGCTGATTCAGGACGAAGCCAGCCTGATTCACATTCGCGACTTTGCCGAACGCGCCGGCAAGGTCATGACCGACAATAACCTGAAGCAGGCGCTGATTCCCGAGGGTTCGATCATCATGCCGAACCTGAACGGCACCGCGCCCGGCTGCATCATCGAGAAGGACGACAAGACTGTCGCCGTGCTCCCCGGCCCGCCGAGCGAGCTGAAGGTGATGTTCGAAAATTCGCTGTATCCCTATCTTCAGAAGAAGAGCGGACAGACGCTGATTTCCCGCTACCTGCACATCTTTGCCGGTGAATCCATCGTGGAAACGCAGCTGATGGATCTGTTCCATCTGGGCACGCCCACGCTGGCACTGTATTGCTCCACCGCCGAGACCACGGCGCGCCTGTCGGTCATGTGCGGCATGGACGAGGATCCCTCCCCCGTGCTCGATCCCGTCGAGAACGAAATTCGCCGCCGCATGGGCGACGCGCTGTATGGCGAGGGTCTGACGGAGAATCTTCCGCACGTCGTTTTGAGCCTGCTCAAGGAGCGTCACCGCAAAGTTTCGTTCGCCGAAAGCTGCACCGGCGGCATGCTTGCCTCGGCGCTGGTCGACCAGCCCGGCGCGTCGGACGTGTTTGACGAGAGCTACATCACCTATTCCAACGAAGCCAAGCAGCGCCTTCTGGGCGTGAATCCCGCGACGCTGGCGCGCTACGGCGCCGTGAGCCGTGCCTGTGCGCAGGAAATGGCGCAGGGTGCCCGCGCGCGCAGCAACGCCGACTATGCGCTGTCCGTGACCGGCATCGCCGGCCCCGACGGCGGCACGCCCGAGAAGCCGGTCGGCCTTGTGTATATCGGCTTTGCCGACAAGAACGGCGCGTTCGCCAACGAATTCCTGTTCAAGGGCGACCGCACGGACGTGCGCACCGCGTCCATCAAAAACGCGCTGAACCTTCTGCGTCTGGCGCTTCTGAACGACAATGACCGCTGACGTACGCAACATTGGCATTTTCGCGCACGTTGACGCGGGCAAGACCACGCTTTCCGAACGGATGCTCGTCCGCTGCGGCGTCATCCGTTCGGCGGGCGCGGTCGACGCCGGAACGGCGCATACCGACCGTCTCGCCGTGGAGCGCCGCCGCCGCATCAGCGTAAAAACCGCATGCGCGCCGCTTCGCTGGCGAAATACGGACATTCACCTCGTCGACACGCCCGGTCACGTCGATTTCGCCGGAGAAATCGAGCGCGGCCTATGGGCAATCGACGGGGCGATTTTAGTTGTTTCCGGCGTGGACGGCGTGCAGCCGCAGACAGAAACGCTGTACCGCTACCTGTCCCGCCATAAAATTCCCCTTCTGATCTTCGTGAACAAGATGGATCGGCCGACGGCCGATTTTTCAGGCGCGCTTTCGCAGATTCGCCAGCGCCTGTGCCCGAAAACGTTCGACCTTTCCGACGCGGAAGCGCGCATGGCCGCCGTTTCCGAACAGGACGACGACGCGCTCGCCAGCTACATGGACGGCGTGCTGTGGCCGGACGACCGGCTGAACGCCCGTCTGTTCCCGCTGATTCAGAAGGGCCTGTGCGTTCCCATCCTGCGCGGAAGCGCGCTGACCGGCGACGGCATCGACGCGCTGCTCGACGGCATCGTCGACATGCTTCCCTCTCCAACGGGTTCCGCCGACGCGCCGCTGTCCGGCGTGGTATTCAGCGTGGAAGCCGACGCTTCCATGGGGCGTGCCGCGTGGGTGCGTCTGTACGGCGGCTCGCTTCGAAACCGTGACACGCTGCGCCTGCTTGTTCACGAGGAAAACGCGTACGCCGAGGGGGATCGTTCCGTCGAGCGCAAAATCACGCAGATTCGCTCCCTTGGCGCGGACGGGCGCGGCGAGGATACCGGCGAAATGCGCGCGGGCGACATTGCCTGCGTGTACGGGCTGGGCAATGTGCGAACCGGGCAGGTGCTCGGCGATCCGGCGCTTCTTCCCGAGCGCATCCATGCCGGAGAATTCCGCGAGCCGGTCTTTATGGCGAAGGTCGTTCCCGATACGCCGGAGAATCTGCCCGCGCTGAAGCGCGCGCTCGATCAGCTGTCGGCGGAGGACCCGCTTCTGAGCGTAACCATGCTGGAAGGCGCGCCACATGTGAAGCTGATGGGCACGATTCAGATTGAAGTGCTGAAGGAAGAGCTCGCCTCCCGCTTCTCCATCACCGTCGAATTCATGCCGCCCACCGTCATATACCGTGAGACGATCAAAAGCGCCGCGGTCGGCTTTGTGGCCTACACGATGCCCAAGCCCTGCTGGGCGGTGATCAAGTTTGAAATCGAACCCGCGCCGCGCGGCAGCGGCGTTTCGTTTGAAAGCCTTGTATCCCCGCGGGACATCAAGCCGCGCTACCAGCATCAGATCGCGCAGGCAATTCCCTTGGCCACGCGGCAGGGTCTGTTCGGCTGGCAGGTGGACGACGTGCATATCCGCCTTGTCGGCGGCGGCGATCACGAGATTCACACGCACCCGCTGGATTTCATCATCGCCACGCCCATGGCCTTCATGGACGGTCTGCGCCGCGGCGGAAGCGAGCTGCTGGAGCCGATTCTGGAAATGAATCTGGAGGCCGACGAGGACATGGCAGGAAAGCTGATCGGGGAAATCAACGGCATGCGCGGGAGCGTCGTTTCGACCACGGCGCAGAACGGCCGAATGACGCTGATCTGCGAGGTGCCCGCCGCGGACAGCTACGACTTCCCTACCCGCTTCAGCCGGATCACCTCCGGCCGCGGGCTGATGACCACGCGCATAAAGAGTTACCGCGCCTGCGAATTCGCGCCGGACAAATGCTGTCCCCGCCGCGGTGTTGATCCGCTTGACACTGCGAAATACATCCTCGCCGCCCGAAACGCACTGGACGGCGGAATCTTCGATTGATCGTTCCACGCAAAAAGCGCCGCCCCTGCTATCGGGCGGCGCTTTTGTGCGTCCTTTACTGAACCGTATGCGCGATGTACGTCAGGTGGTCGCCGAGACGCTCCAGATTGGAAACCAGATTGATAAACACGCTGCTGGACTCCGGACGGCATTCGCCGGTGTTCAGGCGCTCGATATGGCTGTCGATCAGGCGCTTGCGGAAAGCGTCGATCTCATCCTCCGTGCTGTCGATCTGCGGCAGCAACGCCTTATCCCGCTCGACGATGATCTTCTTGGTAAGCGTAAACAGCTCCTCGATCTTTTCCACCATCTTGCGAAGCTCGGTCTTCACGCTGTCGGAGAAAACCAGATTCTGGTCAATCGAACGGCGCGTGTACTTGGTCAGGTTGTCGGCGATTTCCGCGATACGCATAATGTCGCCGATGTTGCTGTGAATGTCGGAAATATCCTTCTCCTCGGACAGCTTACTCTGCGCCGACAGGCGGATCAGGTAGTTCACGATGTTCTGGCTCATTTCGTTGGCGCGCTCGATCAGCTTATGTGTCGGCCCGATGAGCGACGGCTCGCGCTCGCTGAAGGAACGATAGGACTTTCGGAAGGCGTCCATGGAAATATCCGCCAGCAGAACCATTTCCTTCTCAATTTGCGAAAGCGCCAGCGACGGAGAGGACAGCATGCGCTCGTCCAGATAGGTTTCCACGGCCTTTTTGCGCTTCTTATCCTTGATCAGAATTTGGGAAATCTTCACAAACACGCTGCAGAACGGCAGGAACAGGACGGTGCAGACCGTGTTGAAGAAGGTGTGGAACATGGCAATCTGCGTGGCCGTCGCGTCAAACCAGCGGCGGAACGTGACCTCCATGAACGACGGCCACACCATCAGAAGCGTAAAGAAGATGACGGAGCCGAACGTATTGAACAGAAGGTGAATCAGACTGGCCCGCCGCGCGTTCGCGCCCGCGCCGAAGGAGGACATCAGCGCCGTGACGCAGGAGCCGATATTCGTGCCTAAAATAATGAAGAGCACTTCGTTTCCGCCGGAGCCAATCTGAAGCCCCGCGACGGACATGGCGATGATCACAGAGGTGGTAACCGAGCTGGACTGCACCAGCGCCGTAAGGAAAATACCAATCAGGAAAAGAAGGAACGGACTCGTGACAACGGCGAAAATGTTTTGAACGGCGTCCCGGTTGGCCTTCATGGAAGCCGACATGAGCTCGAGACCAATAAAAATCAATCCGAAACCGGCAAGAATGTAACCGGCCTTCTGAACGTTATCGTTTTCACAGACCATGCTGAGCATCATGCCCGCGAACACGAGAATCTGAATATATGTGGTGATGGGAAACGCGCTGAGGGCGGCAATCTGCGCGGTGATCGTGGTACCGATGTTCGCGCCCATGATCATTGCCGTAGCCTGATACAGGTTCATGACTCCGACGTTTACGAAGCCGACGATCAATACCGTGGTTACGCCGGAGCTTTGAATCAACGCTGTGGACGCCGCGCCGATTCCGACGTTCACAAGGCGTTTGTTCGCGGTTTTTCCAAACAGCTGTTTGATTCTTCCGGTTGCAAGCTGTTCGATATTCGACGTCAGCAAATACACGCCGACGAGGAACACGCCCGTTCCCGCAAGCAGCTTCACGATGAAAAGCAGCATTTCCTCAAATGACATCGCGCATCTTCCTTTCTGGTCTCGTCTCTATCCAATCACGTCTCCCTGAGACGAGTTTACTCCCGAAAGAAACCGCGCGAGATTCTTCGCAAACGCATGCATCCTGCGCTCATACCGAATCTCCCCTATCGTGCGTATCTTTGTCCATTTCATACGTATCTTTATCCATTATACAGGAGAGAGTTTCATCCGTCAACCTTTCTGTTTGTCAAGTTTCTTGTTATCCCCCTCGCGCACCCGCTGCTGCTTTCGTTCAACCCTGCGGCGGATAAATTCGCGTGCCAGCGTATAGGCCACGGAGCAGATCGGCACGCCCACCAGCATGCCCATCACGCCGAACGCGTCGCCGCCCACCGTTACCGACACCAGCACCCAGATGCCCGGCAGTCCCACCGACTTGCCGACCACCTTGGGATAGATGAGGTTGCCCTCCAGCTGCTGGAGCACGATAATGAACAGAATGAAGCCGAGCGCCTTGGGCGGGTCGACAAACAGAATCAGAAACGCGCCGATGCCCGTGCCGATGAACGAACCGAGCAGCGGAATCAACGCCGTGAAGCCCACCAATATGGAGGCCGCCGCGGCATACGGCATGCGGAAGAGCAGCATGCCGATAAAGCACAGCACGCCCAGAATCACGGCCTCCGTCAGTTGGCCGGAGACGAAGCTTGAAAATGTGTGGTTGGACAGCCGCAGAATGCCCGTCAGGCGTTCGTAGTGCTTGTCCGGCAGAATCGCGTACAGAATGCGCTGTCCCTGTGAAATCAGCTTTTCCTTCTGCGCAAGCAGATAAATCGCGAACACGAAGGAAAGCAGCACATCATAAATGGAAGAAACAATGGACGTGGTCGCGTTCACCGTCATATTGAAAAGCGACGCGCCCATGTTGCTCAGGGATTTCGTAATCCGGTCTGCGATTTTCGCAATGTCAATATCGTATTTCGGCACGTCAATGCCGTGCACGCGCAGAAAGTCGGAAACCCTCGCAATCCACGCCTCCGTCTCCTGCACGTATTCCGGCATGGAGTCGGAAATCAGCGTAATCGTGCTTTTGATTTCCGGAATGATGATCAGGAACATCGCCGAGATCATGCCCAGCACCAGAATCACGCTGAGCGCCAGACACACCGGACGCTTCGCCTTGCGGCGGAACGCCTCGCTGCGCCGTCGCTTCCCGTGCGCGCCCAGCCTGTCCCATAGCTTCTCCAGCGCCTTCAGAAGCTCGTTCATGATAAACGCCACGCAGAACCCGGCAAGGAACGGCGACAAAATCCTGTATAGCCCGCCCAGCAACGCCAGCAGCACCGGAAAATTCACCAGCGCGAAAATCAAAAGCGCTGTGAATACAATAATCAGCAAAATCTGCTTCATGTTCTCCTTGGCAAATTTCATACGCTCGCTCCCTTCGTTTATAAAAAAAGTATATCACAGCATTGTAAAAACCGATCGCCAGCCGGGAAACCTGAGAAATCTGCAGAAAAGAATGCATAAAAATATACGACCTGTTTGCAGCAAATCGTATAGAAGAAAGATACAGGGGCAGAAGGATTCGAACCCTCAACAAAGGTTTTGGAGACCACACGACAGGTGCTGACGCACCTGCGGCCTTATGCGCCCTGCTTCCAGCCTCATTCGCACTAATAGTATAAAGTTTCCCTGCTGATTCGTCAAGGGTCAGCACACACGCACAATCTATAACAAATACGACAATGACCCTCCATTGATGGATGCTGTTTTCATAAACCCCTGCCATTTTTGTTTGTATTCATAACGGAGACCAACATTTTTGACATGCCAATAGCAGAAGCACCACCTTTCCCTGTGTGGATTGGTGGTGCTGTTTTGTTTATGCCTGTTCCATTGCCTTGACCTTGCGATAGAAGGTCGCCTTTGTCATGCCTGCCTGTTTCATAGCCTCTACGGCTGTCATTTCGCCCTGTTTCCACGCCTCTACAATGGTGGTGAAGTTGTCGCAGGGCTTGATTTCAGGTCGTCCCATGCGCCCCTCCTGCTTTGCTATCGCGATGCCCTCTGCTTGCCTACAAAGGATTTGTTCGCGCTCAAACTGCGCGAGGCTGGCGAACACAGACAGCATGAACCGTCCTGCTGGCGTTGAGGTGTCAATCTGTTCCTTTTGCGACACGAACGCCACGCCCTTTTTATTCAGTACATCAATGATATTCAGCAGGTCGCGTGTATCTCTTGCGAGGCGGGAATAACTTTCGACCTCCACCACATCGCCCTCACGCACATAGTCAAGCATGGCTTGGAGTTGCGGACGGTTGGTGTCCTTGCCGCTGATTTTCTCCAAATAGACCTTATCATACTGTGCCTTGTCCTGCTCTTGGCGGGCGGTGTTCTGTTCCTTGGTGCTGACGCGGATATACTTAATGCGTGCCATGTGATACACTTCCTTTCGACAGGCAAATAGTATCACAAGTGTATCACAATGTCAATCATCATTTTGATACGTCGCAAAATATAGTTTTCAAGTTTGTGATACGCGAAAATGCTGTTTTTTTCACCGTCTCACAAGGTATAGTATTTGAGACGCATGGGGGCAGGGTAATTTCGGGAAAAAATATTTTCGCACCCCCATATCGCCTTTGTGTGGCTCACGCTCCCACCAAATGATGTTTTGATTTTGAAAAACGGTGGAGGACGAAAGAGGATAAGAGAATACGCCTGGCCGTCATATATAGTGAAACCAATAGAAGGAGGTATATCTCAGTATGGAAAATAACAGTCTGATTTGCGTCTCTGTTCGCATGAAGCGCGAGGAATACATGGCTTTGTAGATGATGGCAAAGCAGGATTTCACAACGATGTCCGGCATACTCCGCAAACTGTTGCGGGATGCCGTAGAAAAGGAGTTATATCAATGAGAAATAAAATGACTATGCTTAACCGGCAACGGCAGCTCATAGGCGCGTGTGGTTCATAGATGCCGAATGAGGTTCGCGCCTACAACGATATGAAAATAAGGATGCTGGAGGCCGCAGCCTTTGAAGAATTGAAGCGCGATCTCATTCAATCCACACAGGATGAAATGACGAAAGCAACCAGCGAAAACGCAAAGCAATTTGTAAATGAAGTGAATAAGGCTTTCGATTCATTGGGGCTAAAATGATTTTAGGGAGTGTTTCGCCGCGCGAAACGCTCCCTTTTGCGTTGTCCCCCTGCCACCGGCAGGGGACACGCCATTTTTGTATGAATCCTATAAGCATACCAACAGAATTGACGGACGCGCCCTTTATTCCGGCGCATGGATAACAGAGAAGCGATAGTTTCCCTTTCTCCCCTCTGTCACCCCATAGCCCGAGGCGATAATCCGGCGTTTTATGGTCGTCCATCCGCACAAACGCCCTGATTCGTTCCTGCGTACACCACCGAAATTGCGCAGCCAAACCGGCGAAATTGAGCATGGATTCCGCTGAGATTGAGCAGCGATTCCGCGTTAATTGAGCAGGCTTTCCG
>SFHK01000063.1 GCA_004556395.1 Clostridiales bacterium | reverse complement strand
TTCCTGCTGCTGATCTCGGCAAACGCCATTGCCAAATGCGTAGGCGATACCTCTCTGATGTAAGGAGGCGACGAACATGAAAAGAACGACCGGGGACAAGATCTTCATCGGCTTCGATGTAACGGTTATAACGCTTCTGTGCGTGATCTGTCTGTATCCGTTCCTGTATTCGATTTTTGTGTCTCTGTCGGCGCCCTCCGAACTGGCAAGGGTCTCGGGCTTCGTATATAAACCCGCGGGCTTCAGCTTGGATGCCTATAAGTCCGTGCTGAACAATTATCAGATTCTGAACGGGTATAAAAACACGCTTTTCATCGTCGTCACGGGCGTGATTCTGGAGGTCGCCATTACGCTGCCCACAGCCTACGTGCTTTCAAGGAAGCACGTGCTCTGGCGAAACGCCATCATGATGTATATCGTGCTGACGATGTATTTTTCGGGCGGACTGATACCGACGTACATGGTCATCCGAAACTACGGACTGTATGATTCCCTGTGGTCGCTCACACTGCCCGTCATGCTGAACGCGTATAACATGATCATCGTGCGCACCTACATGTCCGGCATTCACGAGTCGCTTTCTGAATCGGCTTTCTTGGATGGCGCGAATCATTTTCAGATTCTCTGGAAAATCTTCATTCCGCTGTGCAAGCCATCCATCGCGGTGCTGGTGCTGTATTCGGGCGTGAACCACTGGAACAGCTGGTTTCGAGCGTTCATTTACCTTGGCAAATCCTCGAAGCATCCGCTTCAGTTGGTTCTGCGGAACCTGCTGATTCAGGGAAGCGAACTGGACATGCTGAACAACGTGTCGGCGGCAGATCACGACTTCGTGCTTGAGACGATTAAGCAGGCGAGTGTGGTCGTTACGACGCTGCCGATTCTGTTTATTTACCCACTTCTCCAGAAATATCTCGTCGGAGGAATCATGATCGGCTCCATCAAGGAGTGAAAACGCGCCATGAATAAGCAGAAGGTTGAAATCGTATACCGGCATTTCGAGCTTCCGGTCGAGTTTCCGCTCGTCGCTCTGACGGGCGGAAACTGGACGACGAAGCCCGGCCCCATTGAAAATCTGCACTTCCACAATTGTATGGAAATCGGGCTGCTGAAGAAGGGCAGAGGATATGTGTATACGGAAACCACAAAATATGAGGTTGAGGCTCCGGCTGTCATCATCATGCCGCCCAACACACTTCATACAACCACGGCAAACGAGGGGTGTGTTTGCGAGTGGAACTGGATTTATACCAACATTGTGAAAATATGCACGGACTTGAGTCCTGGAATGCAATCCGCCATCGGCGCTTTTCAGCATGAGCTGAATGGCGCCTGCGGTGTAATCCGGGGAACGGAGCACGCGAATCTGTACGCCATTCTCACGCTCTTATGCGAAGAAATGGCAGGAAAGGAAAAGGACTACCGCGCAGTCGCGCGATGCCTGCAAAGCGCAGCAGCCGTCATGTTCCTGAGACTGGCGCGCAGCGAAGGGCAAAGTCACAGCGATTTCGGTAAGCTGGCTACGAGCCTGACACCGGCGGTGCGGTATATCAGCGAGCACTACACGGAAACCATTCGAATCGACACGCTGGCGGAATGCTGCCATATCAGCACCTCGCATTTCAGAAGACTTTTCCGGCAGGTATTTGAACGTTCTCCGCTCGAGTATATCGAGCACATCCGGATTGAGCATGCCTGCGAACAGCTGTACAACTGCGATTATTCCGTCATGCAGATCAGCGAAATGAACGGGTTCGCAACTGTGTCCTCGCTCGACCGCCAGTTTGCCCGGCGATATGGCCTTTCGCCCAGCCAGTGGCGCAAAAAGGTGCGCAGTGTGGAAAATCCAAAGGTAACGGAATTTCTAAACGAAACAAAGCGGTAACGCCATGGAAGATGCGTGAAATGCGCGTCTTTTTTGTCGGAAAAACCTCTGCCGAAATCTTAATGCAAAACCGTGATTTTGCGCACAATCTGGGGAATATGGAGAATTTGTCTGGTTTTTTTGGCAGACGGAGCAAATTGCCGATGGCGCGGGCGGGGCGAACGTGATATGCTTTGGAAAGATGCGAGGTTTGCATCCGATGAAGGGGGCGCGGAAGCGTGAAGGCGATTGAGATTTGCGGGGCGGCGCTTATGCTGGGCGCGTGCGCCATATGGCGTGTGCCGGTTTCGTGAGCGCTCATATGGAAGCTGCCGCTGATGCATCTGGCCGGTGCGGTGACGGCGGCTGTATTGTACTGGCTGTTTCTATGGCTGGCAAGTCTCATGATTCCGAAGGGAAAGGAATACGACCGGCCGTCGCGGTTTTACGACGCGCTTCTGAACTCCGGCTATCGCTTCCTATATGAAGCCGCGGTCGCGCGGGTGCATGTGACCGGGCGCGAGAAGTTGCCCGCGGACGGGCGCTTTGTGTTCGTTTCGAATCATCTTTCCAACTTTGACAACATGATTCAGAGCGCGTGCCTGCGCTCTGCGCGTCTGGCGTTCATTTCGAAGCCGGAGAATTTTCGGATTCCCATCGGCGGGCAAATGATCCGGCGCGGCTGCTATCTGCCGATTGACCGGAACGACGCGCGTTCGTCGGCGCTCACGCTGAAGAGCGCCTCGGAGCTTCTGAAGACCGGCGCGGTGGACGCAATCGGCGTATACCCGGAGGGGCACCGCGGGCAGAGCTACGATCTGCAGCCGATGCACGCGGCCTGCATGAATGTGGCGAGCTGGGCGAACGTGCCCATCGTCGTGGCCACGATCGCCGGAACGGAGAAAATCCACCGGAATTTCCCGCTTCGGAGGACGGACGTATACTTTGATATTCTAGGAACGGTCGACGCGCGCGGGCGGCGTACGGACGAGGTGACGCGCGAGGCCGCGTCCATGATGCAGGAAAAGCTGAACGAATACAAGGGGTAGAGAACGATGACGTACATACTGTTTAATCTGCTGGCGGGCAGCAGGCAGGGTGAAGTGCGCGCGCAGGCGCTGGCAAAACGGATGCGCGGACGGGACGTGACGAAGCTGGACGCGGCGGCGTTTCTGCGCGGCCTTCCGGGCACAGATATGGTAATCCTCGCCGGGGGCGACGGCGCGCTGAATCATTTCGCGAACGCGCTGAACGGCGTCGCGCCCTCCCGGACGATCTGCTGTTGCCCGACCGGCCCGGGCAACGACTTCATGAACGACGCGCGCGAGAACGCGGCGAACGAAGACGGAAAATCCATTCGCCGGCCGGCGGCTTCATTTGGGCTGCGCCGCCCTGAAATCAGCGGAACAGCTGCCAGCAGAAGACGAGGAAGACCAGAACGGCGGCGTGGGCGATGTTGATGAAGTAGAAAATCTTCTGACGCCGGAGCAGCTCTCCGCGAGGCGCGAAGGCGGCGATCAGCAGGCAGTCGAGGCCGGTCAACGCGGCGAGGACAGCGTTCGCGATCATCATTGGCACGCGCGATGCGTAGCTGAAGCTCAGCGACGCGGCGTCCACCAGCAGGAACAGCGTGTTCCACACGGTCAGCGTCATCAGAATCAGAAGCGCGGTATGCAGCTTCGTGGCGGTATAGCTTCGCCACATGCGCCGGCGGGCGCTCCACGCGTATGCAGCCCAGATCACCAGCGCCGCAAGCGTGTAAAGCGCGAGATACTGAAGAAAGCCCAGCGTCAGATTTATGAAGGTCGGCGAGCGGGAAAGCTTCATCGGCACGTACTCCGTGCCCTCGAAGTCCAGCCCGGTGGGACGGCCGTTTTCGTCCACGCGGAAGGTGATCACGTGACCGGCCATATCGACGAATACATAGGGCGCAACCTGCGTAAGCTCCTGGTAGTAGCTGCCGAACGAACCGCGTCCGATGATGGGTGAGGTGAAGGACGTGGAATACATGATCAGCTTCGAGCGCGAGCTTTCGGTGTACTGCGCCGCGGTCAGCACGCTGGAGGCATATAAATAGGAAGAAAGCTCCTCAACGCCGCCCTTGCCGGCGTCGGCTGGAATGTAGTCGCCGGCCAGCGCCGCGGTACGCGGAAGCGGGGCGGCCGCGGCCGGCGTCGAAAACGCGAGGACGAGCGAAAAAAGCAGCGTCAGCGCGGAAAACAGCTTACGGTTCAAAGGGAACAACCTCCTTCTCACGGGCGCGAAACCGCCGCGCAAATCCATTATACACCATTTTCTGCATTTATGCAATGCTGCATTTTTGAGCTCGCAAATTTGCATCAACTGTGTTAATAATGACTGCCGCATATTGAATCCTGCAAGGTTATGTGATATACTCTTACATAACAGAGTCTGTAGCTCTGGCAATATTAAAGGAGGATGCACTCTATGAAGAAGATCTTTGCGATGCTTCTCGTTCTGGCGATGGCGTTCACCATGGTAAGCGCAGTTGCCGAGAACAACGACGAGCACATGCTGATCTACGGTTGCTCGACCGAAATCGGCGGTGACTTCGCTCCCGGCGCCTGGTGGACCAACAACGCCACCGATAAGATGATTCGCGACCTGAGCAACGACTGCGGCACTGTCGTCAGCAACCAGGGCGGCGAGTATATCATGAACCCGACTGTCTGCGAATCCATCACCTCTGTCATGAATGATGACGGCACCAAGACCTTCACTGTGAAAGTCAAGTCCGGCCTCAAGTACAACAGCGGCAAGGAAATCACCATCCAGGATTTCGTGTGGACTACGCTGTTCGCCTGCTCCAAGATGGCGACTGATGTCGGCGCCAAGTTGACCGGCTATCTGACCATCGTGGGCGGCCAGGATTACTATGACGGCAAGGCCGACACCGTGACCGGCCTGCACATTCTTGATGAGAACACCATCTCCGTGACCATCGTTGCCGACAAGGTGCCGTACTTCTACGACATCACCTACGCCGGATTCGATGCGTTCGACATCGCCTACTGGCTGGGCGAGGGCTACGGCGTTGCCGATGACGGCAATGGCTGCTACTTCACCGGCGAGCCCACCGCCGAGAAGATCAAGGATCGCCTCGAGTACGCGCGCTTCAACGCCGGCACCGACCGCGTTTCCACCGGCCCGTACAACCTGGTCGAGTTCGACAAGGCCGCCCTGCAGGCTACCTTCGAAATCAACCCCAACTACGCCGGCAACTTCGAAGGCCAGAAGCCTTCCATCAAGAAGTTCGTCATCGTGAAGGCGGAGTCCGCCACCTGGAACGACGCGATCAAGACCGGCGCCTTCAACTTCTATGACACCCTGACCGATGGCAACGAGATCAACCAGGCGATGGATATCGTTGAGGCCGGCGGCTTCAAGTACGTCCAGTTCGATCGCCCCGGCTACGGCAAGATCATGTTCCAGTGCGACTTTGGCCCGACCCAGTTCAAGGCTGTGCGTCACGCCGTCGCCATGCTGCTCGACCGCAACGAGTTCGCCAACACCTTCTGTCAGGGCTGGGGCGGCGTTGTGAACGGCCCCTACGGCACCGGTCTGTGGCAGTATCAGGAAGCCGAGGAGTGGCTCGACGAGAACCTGAACCCCTACACCTACAGCTATGACAACGCCGTCGCGGCGCTGGTCGAGGATGGCTGGACGCTGAACGAGAAGGGCGAAGCCTGGACCGAAGGCATCCGCTACAAGAAGGTCACCGAGAAAGAAGCGGGCGATTACGCTCACAACGTAACCCTCGCGGACGGCACCATCCTGATGCCCCTGATCATCGAGTGGTCTTCCTCCGATGGCAACCCCGTTTCCGAGCTTCTGAAGGTTATGCTCTCTGAGAATCCGGATACCGCCAAGGCCGGCATGCAGATCAACCAGAACGTTATGACCTTCTCCGAGCTGCTGAACTATATGTACCGCGATACCTCCGTCGACGCGAAGTACGGCCTGAAGACCTACGGCATGTACAACCTCGCTTCCAACTTCCAGCCGGCGTATGATCAGTCCTACAGCTTCACGCTGGATCCCGACCTCCTCGCCCAGGGCTACAACCAGAACTACCTGCTGGACGAAGAGCTCGACAAGCTCTCCATGGACATGGTTTACACCGTGAACTCTGACGAGACCGAGAAGTACATGGATATGTGGAAGCAGTTCATCGCCCGCTGGAATGACCTCCTCCCCGAGATCCCGCTGTACTCCAACATCTATATCACCCTCTATCCCGAGTGGCTGGAGAATTACGAGCAGGATTCCTTCTGGGACTTTTCGCAGGCGATCCTGTACGCCACCATCGCGGAATAATCGGTTCCTAAGCCAAAACGGTTTGGAAGCAAGGGGCGGGCTTCTCTCCGCCCCTTGTTTTCAAGTCTCAGAAGGGATTGAGCCTGAATGACTAGATACATCCTGAAACGTATCGGGTACATGATCATCGTCTTCCTGATCGTGTCCTTTTTGATGTATTCCCTGTATAACCTGATCCCTTCCGACCCGGCCAGAGCCGAGATGGAAGGACTGAAGAAGAGCCTGAAACCCGCCGAATACGAGGCGCAGTACAGACAGCTGCGTCAGGAAATGGGTCTGGACGACTCTCTGATCGTGCGTTATCTGCGCTGGATTGGTCTTTGGAAGGACGTAAAAGGCGAGTTTAACGGACTTCTGGAAGGCAACATGGGCTATTCCCGCTTCTTCAAGGTGAACGTGGTCGATGCGATCAGGGAGCCTATGAAGAACACCATCTTCATTAATATCTTCTCTACCATTGCGGCGCTTGGTATCACCATTCCGCTTGGTATCTATTGCGCTGTCCATAAAAACAGCAAGTTTGACCAGAGCGTTCAGGTGGTAACGATTCTGGGCTACAGCATACCGATTTATATCATTGTGCTGATTTTCATGTTCTTCTTCTGCGTCCTGTGGCGCGTTTTCCCGATTCAGGGAATTAAAACGCCCGGCATCACGTATGCAAACAACTGGGAAGCGTTTGTCGATAAGCTGTATCACATTGCGCTGCCCGTTATCGTTATGACCTTCAGCGCCCTTGGCGGCATGACCCGCTACGTCAGAAGCTCGATGATCGAAGCGCTGAGCATGGATTACATTCGCACGGCGCGCGCCAAGGGTCTGAAGGAAAAGGTTGTCATCTATTCCCACGCGTGGAGAAACGCCCTGCTGCCGGTTATCACTTCCATTATCGGCTGGTTCCTGGGCATCTTCTCCGGCTCGGTCGTTATCGAGAACTCGTTCTCGCTGAGCGGCATGGGCAAGCTCTACTGGCAGGGTCTGAATAACCTTGACTTTGAGCTGGTGCTCGCAATTCAGATGTTCTACACCGTGGTTTCGCTTTTAGGCGCGCTGCTGATCGATATCAGCTACGGCCTCGTCGACCCGCGCGTGCGCATCGATAAGTAAGGGGGAGGGAAAGAGCATGGCAGATCAGAAAAAGAAGAAGTCGTTTTTCCTCTTCCGCTGGCTGAAGCGCGGCGTCGCCGGAAACGACGGCGAGATCAGGGACATCCTCAGGGAAGAGCAGGTTCAGACGCCGTTTAAGACCATGGCGAAGGCGTTCTTCCATAAGCGCACCGCGATGGTCGGCGTGGTCGTGTTTCTGATCATCTTCGTGGTGGTCATCGTCGGCCCGTACATCTGGAAGCTCGATCTGAGCGATCAGGACAGCACGATGAGCAACATCCCGCCGGGATACAACCTGATGAAGGTGCCCGGCGAGATGAAGGGGCACGTTCGCGATATCGCCGCGGGCGGCACCTATGGCATCGGCATCGACGATAAGGGAAAGATTCACATCTGGGGGCACACCCGCATCACCGACAAGCTGGACATCGCCAACGTGCCGGATGAGGTGCAGAACGCGAACATCAGTATGATCGCCGCCGGCGAGGATCACGCGGTCGCTCTGGCGGAGGATGGTCAGGTGTACGTGTGGGGCAACACGCGCCTCAAGCAGGGCGAGCTGTCCAAGGAAATGAAGGCTGCGATGAAGGATCCCGCGACGTGGAACGTCATTCAGCTGGAGGCCTCCAACCAGTTCTCCGCCATCGTCACCAGCGACGGTAAGGCGTATTTCTGGGGCAACGGCAACATGTCCGACATCAAGGTTCGCAAGGAATACCAGGGCAATATCCAGAAGGTCGCGCTGACGAGCAACGAGTATATCGCGCTGCTCAGGGACGGTACCGTGGCCTACACCGGCAAGAACTACAAGACCAGCCCGTTCGCCGTGATCCCGGAGGGTCTGAACGGCAAGAAGGTCATTGACATTGCCGCAACCAGCAAGACCGTCGCGGCTGTCACCGAGGACGGACAGGTCTTCATGTGGGGCAACGCGCGCAGCGGCGAGGCCGACATTCCGGCGTTCTCCGCGCCGATCAAGTCCATCAGCGGCGGACGCTTCCATTATACCGTCCTGCTGGAGGATGGCTCGGTCGTCAGCTGGGGCAGTAACAAGTACGGCCAGACGTCGGTTCCCTCCTCCCTTAAGGGCAGGAATATCACCGCCGTCTACACCGGCAACTTCCAGAACTACGCCGTGGACGATGCAAACCACGTGTATACATGGGGTCTCAAGGGCTTCCTGCTGGGCACGGACAATCTGGGCCGCGACATGCTCACCCGCATCATCAACGGCGGCCGCGTGACCATGACGGTCGGCGCCATCTCCGTTGTGATCGCCACGATCATCGGCGTGCTGCTGGGCGGCCTCGCGGGCTACTTCGGCGGCAAGGCGGATATTCTGATCATGCGCATTTCGGAAATCGTGGGCGGCCTGCCGTTCATCCCGTTCGCCATGATTCTGTCTGCCGTTATCGGCGCGTCGATTGACGCGACGCACAGAATGTATATCATCATGGTGGTTCTGGGCGTTCTGAGCTGGACGGGCACCTGCCGTCTGGTGCGCGCGCAGATTCTGGCGCAGCGCGAAATGGAATACGTCACGGCCGCCAAGGCCATGGGCATCAAGGAAATGGCTATCGTGTTCCGCCACATCCTGCCCAATGTGTTCTCGCTTCTGCTGGTCAGCATGACGCTGGACTTCGCCACCTGCATGCTCACCGAGTCCACGCTGTCCTACCTGGGCTTCGGCATTCCGCTGCCCACGCCGACGTGGGGAAACCTGCTCAACGGCGCGAACAACTCCGTGGTTATCCAGCAGTACTGGTGGAGATGGGTGTTCCCGGCCGTGATCTTCGGCGCGTGCACCATCTGCATCAACCTGATCGGCGACGGCCTGCGCGACGCCATCGATCCCAAGTCCGTGGAACGCTGAGGAAGGGGGAAGAGAAATGGCACTGCTTGAAATCAATGACCTGAGAACCTTCTTCACCACGAAGCGCGGCATCATCAAAGCCGTCAACGGCGTTTCCTATACCGTTGAGTCCGGCCGCACGCTGGGCGTCGTGGGCGAGTCCGGCTCCGGCAAGAGCGTTTCCGCCATGAGCATACTGCGCCTTCTGGACGCGAACGGCTACATTGACGGCGGAAGCATCATGTTCGAGGGACGCGACATGACCAGGCTGCCGATAAGCGAGGTTCAGAAAATCCGCGGAAACAAGATTTCCGTTATCTTCCAGGAGCCCATGACCAGTCTGAACCCGGTGTTCACGATCGAGCGCCAGGTTTCCGAGCCGTTCATGATCCATCAGGGAATGAACAGGCGCGAGGCCGCCGTTAAGGCCGTTGAGATGCTTCGCGACGTGAAGATTCCCAACCCGGAGACCGTCGTGAAGCAGTATCCGCATCAGCTGTCCGGCGGCATGCGCCAGCGCGTCATGATCGCCATGGCGCTGGCGTGCCGGCCCAAGCTGCTGATCGCGGACGAGCCGACCACGGCGCTGGACGTGACCATTCAGGCACAGATTCTGAAGCTGATGAACGACCTGAAGCGCGAGCACGGCACTTCCATCCTGTTTATTACCCACGATCTGGGCGTTATCTGCCAGATGGCGGACGACATCGCCGTCATGTACTGCGGGCAGGTCGTCGAGCTGGCGTCCGCGCGCACGGTGTTCTCGCATCCGCGCTATTCGCATCCGTACACCGAGGGGCTGATGGTCTCCATCCCGCGGCTGGACACCCCGGCGAACGTCCGGCTGGACGCGATTCCCGGCGCGGTTCCGCACCCGCTGGCGCTGCCCAAGGGCTGCAAGTTCGCGCCCCGCTGCAAGTATTGCACCCGGAAATGCGAAGAGGAAGAGCCGGAGTTCGTAACCGTGGGCGAGAATCATCAGATTCGCTGCTTCTACCCGGATCAGGAGGCGCGCCATGCAAAATAATGAGAATCAGAAGGTATTGCTTCGCATTACGAACCTCAAGCAATATTTCCCGCTGAAGAAAAAGGATCTGTACGTCCGCGCCAACGATGATATCACGCTGGATATCTACGAGGGCGAGACGCTGGGTCTGGTGGGCGAGTCCGGCTGCGGCAAGTCCACGCTGGGACGGACGCTGCTTCAGCTCTACCGTCAGACGGATGGCCGCACGATGTACTACGGCAAGACGCTGGACGATATCGCGCCCGCATATATGCTCGATACCATCCGCACGCTCTCCAAGCGCCGCACGCAGCTGCGGGCGCTGGAGGCGAGGCGCGACGCGATTCAGAAGGAATACGACGCGCTGGCGGATGGCAGGGCAAAGTATAACATGGCCAACGCGCTCCAGTCGGCGAAAAAGCAGGCGCGCGACGCGTTCCTGGACATCGTCAATCTGGTGGGCGGCTTCATGATGCTGGACGATCTGACGCCCGTTACCGCGGTGTTCATGAACCTGTATAAGCTGTCCAAGCTCATGTGCAAGGCCGAGGAAAAGCGCGATGACCGCAAGCTGACGTATGACGACGCCAAGTTTGCCTATGAGGACGCCGTGTCTGAGGGACGGAACTCCCGCTCCCTGAAGGCGAAGGCGGACAAGGCCAGGGCGCTTCTGGACGCCGAGGAAGACAGGATCGCGCAGCTGCATACGCAGCTGGAGAGCGCGCGTGCGCAGATTGAGGAAATGCGCAAGCCCTATAAGGACAACGAGGAGTTCCAGCGTCTGGAAGGCTTCCGCGACGACGGCATCGACCTTGCGCGCCTGAAGTACAACGAGATTCGAAAGCTCAGAAGCGATTTGCAGATGATCTTCCAGGATCCGTATTCGTCGCTGAACCCGCGCATGACGGTCGGCCAGATCATCGGCGAGGGCATGCTGGCGCACAAGTTCTTCAAGCGCAACGACAAGCGCATGCAGGCGGAGATCCTCAAGGTGATGGACGACGCGGGTCTCGCGCCGTACTTCCTGCACCGCTATCCGCACCAGTTCTCCGGCGGCCAGCGCCAGCGCATCGGCATTGCCCGTTCGCTGGCCGTGCATCCGAAGTTCGTCGTGTGCGACGAGGCCGTCAGCGCGCTGGACGTTTCGATCCAGTCGCAGATCATCAACCTGCTCAAGGATCTCAAGGAACAGCAGAACCTGACCTATATGTTCATCACGCACGATCTGTCGGTCGTCAAGTACATTTCCGACCGCATCGGCGTCATGTATCTGGGCACGGTGGTCGAGCTGGCTCCCGCGCAGGAAATCTTCGATAACCCGAAGCATCCCTACACCGAGGCGCTGATGCAGGCGATACCAACCACCGATCTCGATACCAGCCGCGAGATGAAGATTCTCGAGGGCGATATTCCGAGTCCGGTGAACCCGCCCAAGGGCTGCAAGTTCCACACGCGCTGCCGCTATTGCACTGAAATCTGCGAGCACGCCGTGCCTGCGTGGCAGGAGGTTGGCCCGAACCACTTTGTGGCCTGCCACCATATGCTGGGATGCAGCGAGGAGATGCAAAATGATCATCTTTCAGAGGAAGTTTGACCGCTCTATCGACTATCTGAAGGAGAAGAATCCCGACGAGGTAAAACCGCTGTCGGATGAGCTTCTCGGCCAGAAGCTGGAAAAGAACGATGCCCGCGCGATGGTAATCAGCGCAATGATTACGATTCTTCCTGTGGCGCTGATCGTGCTGGTCGCTCTGTCTCTGCTGGGTTACTGGTTTGTCGTTCGCTGACAAATCACTTTCACGCCCCTTCGTCGCCCGTCAGGCCGGCGAAGGGGTTTCGCATAATGTGTGGGAAAATGAGGTTCAACCTGTAGGAAACCGCAGGGCAGGAAAGAAAAATGAAGGAAACCATGAAGAATATCGCCAAGGCCGAGGTGCTTACGCTCAAGGAACAGATCGCTTGTTAGGATGGGCAGGTCGTCAGCAGGACGCTGGCGCAGAATAACGCCGTCAGCGTGACCCTGTTCTCCTTCGATAAGAACGAGGAAATCAGCACGCACGCCGCCGGCGATGACGCGTTTGTCACCTGCCTGGACGGCGTGGGCAGCATCACCATCGACGGCCAGCCGCATATCCTGCATGAGGGCGAGCCCTGTGAAATTGAGATCGTTTCGGAATTTGAAGCGAACGTTCGGGGAAAGGATGCGGCAGCCTGCCCGCAGCTGATTGCGGAATTCCGCTTTTACGCCCCGCATATCACGACCTTCTATGACGCAGAGGGTCGGTTGCTCGAGGAACGCCCGCGAGTGCAGCTGCTGACGATTCCAATGGAAGCCGTCCAGCCGTCCCAGTTCCTCGTGGACAGGGATAAGCTCGCCGCAGTCGGCACATTCATCCATGAACCGCAGGACGTCATCCTTCAGGTTCTCCCTCATAACGGCCGCTATATTGTGCTGGACGGCCATACCCGCCTGTATTACGCGGTTCAGAAGGGCTGGACGACCGTGCGCGGCATAGTGGAAACCTCGGATGACTATATCTTCGGTTTAGTAAACGAAGCCCACACCCGCGGAATCTTCACGCCCAGCGACATGACGATCCTCCCTCACGTTGACTACGAAACCCAATGGTACGGTTCTGCGACGCGTTCTTCGCGAATCAAGAGAAGGAATAAGTTCGAATTGCTTCGTAGGTAGGGAATGCGGAAGAATGGTATGGCCTTTGCAGCGTGTTCTCTATGAAGAGAAAATAGTACATTTGTCTATGGAGTAAACCGGAAGATTCCGAACCAATGACAGTTTTCTGGGAAAACTTGTGCATGCTGTCCTTCAGGGATAAGAGAGGCGCGAACATACTGATAGATTTCCTGCAGCGTCAATACGCCGTTGCCATTGTCATCAGCGGGTAATGTACGTATATCATCTTGCGTGGTACTATATCTGCAGCCCTTTGTCAGGTAAGATGTAAACAGCCCCATGATCTGATTGCCAATTTGACCTTCAAAACTCTCTTCATCCTTGGCGGCGGCGGTCAATACAAAATAACAATCTCCCGCCAATCCGCTTCGTGTTCTGCGTGAAAAAGCAGAGATAAATGAATCAGTAAATGCTTCTGTTGATAAAGTACTCTCCGCAGTTTTGCTAAATGAAATCACATTCAGCTTGCTGGAGAGCATATTACCACTGTAGCAAGAATCGATAATTACGATTTTCCTTCCGATAAGGTACAATAAGTTGCGCAAATTCCGGAAAAGGAGGATTGAAAACAGTCCCCAAAACAAGGGACAAGGTCAGCGTCATCTGGTAGAATGAAGTTGCGAGACAAACATTCGAAAGGAGACGCAGACCATG
>SFHK01000116.1 GCA_004556395.1 Clostridiales bacterium | reverse complement strand
TGCTTCTCGTTCTCTGTATCGTTTTCAAGGATCGCGCCGCTCGCGTTTCTCGCGGACAGCTTGTATATATTATCACCTGTAGCCTCATTTGTCAATAGGTTTTTTCGAAAAATCTGTTTCTTAACAAAAGTCCGTTGCATACGGCGCTCCGGTCGGGTATAATAGGGGCAGCACTTATAAAGGAAGGGATTTTATGGATTTCTCCGCGCTGACCGCGTATCTGGATTCCCTGAAGGATGTGGGCATGCCGGGCTGTGATCTGGCCGTGTACCGTGATCACCGGAAAATATACCGTCACCACGCCGGCTTCCGCGACCGCGAGGCGGGCGTTCCCATGGACGGGAACGAGGTGTTCCGCCTGTATTCCGCCACCAAGCTGCACACCTGCACGGCGGCGCTTCAGCTGATCGAGCAAGGCAAGATGAGGCTGGACGACCCGGTTTCCGACTATCTGCCCGCCTTCGGCACGCTGAGCGTGCTGGAAAACGGCCGCATTCACGCCGCGTACACCGTGTTGACGATTCGCCATCTGTTCGCCATGCAGGGCGGCTTCAATTACGATCTGCACTCTCCGTCGCTGGAAAAGGCCATTTTTTATTCGCGCGGAAAGGCCGACACGGTGACGATGGTCAACGCGCTGGCGGAGGAGCCGCTGTCGTTCAATCCCGGCGAGCACTTCCAGTATTGCCTGTGCCACGACGTGCTGGGCGCGGTGGTCGAGGTGGTTTCCGGCATGCGATTCGGCGAATACCTGAAAACGCACATCTGGGATCCGCTGGGCATGAAGGACACCGGCTTCCGGCTCACGGACGAGATGCGCCCGCGGCTGGCGAAGCTGTATATGTACGACGCGGCGCAGCAGAAGACCGTGCCGCATCCCGACCCCGAGAAGAACCCCTATCAGCTGACGGAAAACTACGAAAGCGGCGGCGCGGGGCTTTACAGCACCGTGGACGATTCCATTCTGCTGACCGACGCGCTGGCCTGCGGCGGCACCGGAAAGAGCGGCGCGCACATTCTGAAGCCCGCCACGATCGATCTGATGCGCAAGAACCAGCAGGAGGGGCAGTGTCTGAAGGATTTCCAGGCGCTCAAGCGGTTCGGCTACGGCTACGGGCTGGGCGTGCGCACGATGATGGACCCGACGTATTCGAAGGGCCCGGCGGGCGAATTCGGCTGGGACGGCGCGGCGTGCGCGTACACGCTGAGCGACCCGAAGAACCGGCTGAGCGCGTTCCTCGGCACGCACGTTTGCAATTTCGCCTACGGCTACGCTACCGTTCACCCGACGATTCGCGACCTGATTTATGAGGGATTGGAGAAATAAACCCATGACGACGACACAGGCAAAGGAAAAGCTGTACGCACTGGAAGCGCGGCTGTGCGCGTTCGAACACGCGGCGGGGCTTCTATATTATGACGGGGACACCGCGGCGCCGTCCGGCACGGCGGACAACCGCGGCCGCACGCTGAGCGTGCTGAACGAGGAAATCTACCAGCTGGTCACCAGCGACGAAACGCGCGAAATTCTGACCACGCTGAAGGCCGCCGAGAACGAGCTGGACGAGAAGACGAACCGCATTGTGACGCTGTTTCTGCGCAGCATGGAGGAGACGGCGCGGATTCCGATGGACGAATACGTCGAGTTCCAGCGGCTGACCAACGAGTCCTCCGCCGTGTGGCACGAGGCGAAGCTCGCCGACGACTACGCGCGGTTCGCGCCGTACATCGACAAAATCGTGGGCACGCTGCGCCGCTTCGCCGGATACGTGCGGCCGGAGCTGAGCGCCTGCGACTACCTTCTGAACAAATACGAGCCCGGGCTCACGACCGAGACGCTGGATCGCTTCTTCGCGGATCTGCGGGAATCCATCGTGCCGCTGATCGCGCGCGTGTGCGCCGCGAAGCCGATCGACGAGTCTCCGCTGCATGTGCCCTTCCCCATCGACAAACAGCGCGCGCTGACGGACGCGGTGATGAAGCGCATGCGGCTCGACCGCGCGCACGTGGGCGTGGGCGAGACGGAGCATCCGTTCACCACCAACTTCTCGAAGTACGACGTGCGCATCACCACGCACTACTTCGCAGACAACTTCGCCTCCGGCATGTTCAGCACCATTCACGAGGGCGGACACGCGCTGTATGAGAGCAACACCGGCGACGAGCTGGCCTACACGCGGCTGGGCGCGGGCGTTTCCATGGCGGTGCACGAGAGCCAGAGCCGGTTCTACGAGAACATCATCGGCCGTTCACGCGCGTTCGTTTCCCTGATCGCGCCCGAGCTGCGCGCGCTCTGCCCGGCGCTGGAGGGCGTTTCCGAGGAAGCGCTGTACCGCGCGTTCAACGCGAGCAAGCCGTCGCTCATCCGCACCGAGGCGGACGAGCTGACGTATTGCCTGCACGTCCTTGTGCGCTACGAAATCGAGAAGAAGCTGTTCGCGGGCGAGCTGACGGCGAAGGAGCTTCCCGCCGAGTGGAACCGCATGTACCGCGAATATCTGG
>SFHK01000115.1 GCA_004556395.1 Clostridiales bacterium | reverse complement strand
CACGAAGGCGGTAATAATAGCCGCGATAAGAGCGATCACGGCGTTTGCAATGCTGGTAAGATCAATAGTCATTGTTTGTATCCTCGCTTTCTGTTATGTCGATTTTTTCTTTTTTCTTGATCCTGCCGACGATTACTTCGGCAAGACGCTTCATCATCATTGCGCCGCATTCGATCACGACGGCGCGGAAATACCATTCGATCAGAACGGTTTGTTCCTGCCGCGTGACAAGGAATGAAACGTACTGCGCGACGATGAAAGCCGCCGTTGTAATTGCGATCACAATAACGGCTTTCGTTGCGAAGCGTTCGTCAGCCTTGAAGAAGCGGCGCTTCGCCACCCGCTTCCCGCTCGAAGGTTTGTTTTTCATTGCGTCCCCTTTCATAGCGCAATTAACGCACGGCGCGCGTTGTGTAACGCATACCGTGCGTTGTGCGTGTGTTAAACAAGCGTTAGATCATCGACGTTCACCGCCGCGACAACCGTTCCGCCGTAGGTAATCACGGCGCGCTTTCCGGAAAGCTCTTTGACGATGTGATCGCGGGAATAGACGAAGGAAGCAAGGCTTCCGCCGGAATAGGTTTTCGCGCCCGCTTTCACGCGCACTTTGCTTCCCGTTGTGATCTTCCGCGCCGATGTCCCGCCGGACGTGCCGGAATAGGTAATGAAAGCGTCGTCGTGTCCCGCCTTCTTCAACTTCTCCAGCATAGCTTCCGCGTTCTTCTTGACGCTGAACGCGCCCACTTGCACCTTGTAATACTTGCCGATCTGCACGATATAGGTATCGAAGCCTTCCTTTTTCAGCTTCGCCGCGAACGCCGTTGCGTTGTCCTTCTTCTCAAACGCGCCAAGCTGGACGCGGTAAAGGCTCTTCGCGTCGCCCTGCGGCTTCTGCTCCGGCTTCTGTTCCTCCGCTGGAACGCCCAGCCGCCTGTTTACCTCCGCCGCGATCTCGCCGTGTCGGTTATACAGATAATCGCCGGGGCAAGACTTGTTCGCGTAATCCCTGTGAACGGTCATATTGCACCCGTTCTTGTGGTTTACGCGGTCGTCCTTGCTTGTACTCCATACCAGCTTTTTGATCCCGTTCCGGCGGCAAATATCTTCGACAAGATCAAGAAGCGCCGCGTATGCTTTATCATTCACGGCGTATGGGTGCTTCGTGTCGCTTGCAACCTCGATCGTGATTGCGCGGTTATCGTTCGCCGCCGAAGAACTGCACCACGAACGATCGGCTTCATCGACGTAAAGCCCGATCCGCCCGTCGTAGCCGATCCCGTAGTTTGAACTTGCCTGTCGCGAAGTCGGCTTGAAGATTTCGCCGATCCTCTCGGCGGAACATTGCCCGACGACGCAATGAATTGTGATCGTGTCGATCTTGTGATTTCGTGGGCTGTTCTTGTTCGGCGAAATCAGCGTACACGAAATAAGTTTGCTATTGCTCATTGCTGAACCCTCCTTTGCAATGAAGAAGCGGCGGGGAAGCCCCCGCCGCCGCTGGTGTTACTCTGCTTGATCCATTCGTTTTTCGATGTGGTCAAGCCGCTTGTGTGCCTGTTTCGCCGACGCTTCAACGTCGGTCAAGCGCGTTACGAACTCCGTATTCGTCTTTCGCTGTTCCTTCTGCTCCGCCTTGATTTCGTCCGTGTTCGCCTTGATGTATCCGATCTCGGTTAAAACTGTCGCGTCGTGCTTCACATTGCTTTCCTTGTCCTTGTCCCTGTTACGAACAAAAGCGATATAGCCGAACACGATAGCGCATACGGTAGAAAAGACGGAAAGAACCGTTGTGAAAGTGTCCATCGTTGATCCTCCTTCCTGCCGTTATGTTATCTCTTCCCACTTCGTCGAATTGACGCGCGGGGAATAGACGGAAGATTTGAAGTGCTGTGCGACGCATACCCACTTCTTTCCGTTGTGCGTTACCTTTGTTCCCTCCGTGATTACTTCGCCGTCCGGAAGGTCAGCCCATGCGCCGATTTGCTCTTCGGTCGGTGTGCGCGTCCATTTGTCCGGATTTGAAGCAGGGGATTTTCCACGGCTGTAATGCGTTGCCGTGTAGCTCACGCCGTCAAGCGTTACCACGTCGCCCGTGATATAGCTTTTCTTCTCGTTCCACTCTTCGCCTTGCTCCGGAAGGGAAACAAGGTTATTGCGGATACTCGAAATAATGCTTTCTTCGGTTTCGGCGCGGGCGGCTTCAACCTCCGCCATGATCGAAGCGCGCAAGGCTTCAAGCTCTGCCGCGCCGATCTGCTTTTCGCTCTTCTTGTGTGTTACGCTCATTCAAAATTCCCCCCGATCCCCGATACCCAGCAAGCGGTCAGCGCGTCGCCGCGCTGGACGGTTACGCGGATATTCATTCCGTACTGCGCCGCCGTGTTGATCTTATTTGTGAAAACGTGTGCAACGCCTTGAACAACCGCGTTCGTGCAATCCTCCCAAACGGGGGAAGCGTCAAACGGATTGTTCGTCGCTTCAACCTTGAACGTGCCGCCCGCCGGAATATCTCG
>SFHK01000062.1 GCA_004556395.1 Clostridiales bacterium | reverse complement strand
GGCATCCTGTTCGCGCTGTGCGTGCTGGCGGTGTATCTCACGCTGGCGCTTCGCGGCATGTCCATCGCGCTGAACGCGCGCTCCCGCTTTCACGCGCTGATTGCCTTCGGCTGCGCCTTTGAACTGACGGTGCAGATGCTTCTGATCGTGTGCGGCAACCTGCACCTGATTCCGCTGACCGGCGTCACGCTGCCGTTCGTTTCCGAGGGCGGCAGCTCGCTGATGGCCTCGGCGGGCATGGCCGGGCTTCTGATGGGCGTGGCCTCCGTGAACGCGCAGGACGAGTACGACGATCTCGTGCGCTTAAACGGCGGGGAATGGAGGGAGGACGCGTGAAGGAGATGCGCCTTTCGATGCGGCTGGTGGCGATTCTTCTGGCCGCGTGCGTGCTCGCCACGGGCGCGGCGTTCGTGGTCACGGTGTACGTGAACGGCACGCGCTGGATCAACCGCGCCAACAACACCCGTCTGGCGGACGCGAAAAAGACCACTGTGCAGGGCTCGATCTACGACGCGGCGGGGCTCGAACTCGCGGGCAGCAGCGCGCCGGGCGAGCGGCACTACCTTTCGGACACGGCGGCGCGCCGGGCGCTTTCGCACACGCTGGGCGACCAGACGAACATGAGCGCCACGGGCGTTGAGAATTTTCACGCGTCGACGCTTCTGGGCATCACGCGCACGCGCACGGATTACACGCTGCAGCGCCTTGTGGGCTACGACCCGGTTGGCAGCAGTCTGGCGCTGACGGTGGACGCGGAGCTGACGAAGGAACTGGCTTCCCTCCTGCCGCCCGATAAAAACGGCGCGGCGGTGATCATCAATTACAGAACCGGCGCGATACTGGCGATGGCCTCGAAGCCGGACTTCGACCCCGCCGACATGGGCGCGGAGGTGAAGGACACGGCGTACTACAACCGCGTGCTTCAGATGCGCTACGCGCCGGGCTCCACCTTCAAAATCATTACGCTCACGGCGGCGCTTGAGACGCTGCCGGGCGTGGATGAGGAAATGTTCAACTGCGCGGGCGTGTGGAACTATGGCGACCATTCGCTCAAGTGCGCCGGAAACGCCGTGCACGGCAACTTGACGCTTTCGCAGGCGTTCACGCGCTCGTGCAACATCACGTTCGGCTCGCTGGCGTACCGGCTGGGCGCGAAGACGCTGAAGGACACGGCGGAGCGCTTCGGCTTCAACTTCAATTTCGCGTTTAACGACCTGATGCTGTACGAATCGTGGTGTCTCAGAAAAAGCGCGGGCGCGGGCGATCTGATTCAGGCGGGCTTCGGGCAGGGCACGACGCAGGTCACGCCGCTGCACATGGCCATGATCGCCGGGGCGATTGCCAACGGCGGCGCGATGATGGAGCCGCAGTTGATTTCCAAGGTGTACAGCCCCGCGGGCGCGGTGGTGAAAACGCTGGAGCCGGCCGTGTTCCGGCAGTGCACCGACGCGGAGACGGCGGAGACCGTGGCGCGGTACATGTATCAGACGGTCAAAAATGGCACGGCCTCGCGCGCGGCCATTTCCGGCTACACGGACGGCTATGTGTGCGGCAAGACCGGCTCGGCGGAATGGTCGAACAACAAGGACGACGCGACGCACGCGTGGTACGCGGGCTTTCTGTACGGCGACGACGCGCATCCATACGCCATCGCCGTGGTGGTGGAAAAGGGCGGCTCGGGCGGCAGCGTCGCCGCGCCGATCGCCGCGAAGGCGCTGAAAAAGGCAATCGAACGCAATGTATACTGACGAAGGGACGGGAACGGAATGGAACGAGTGAATGTGAAGAATCTGGCGGACAGGGTGCGGGAGAACATCGCCCGCGTGATCATCGGCAAGGACGAGGAAATTACGCTTCTGCTCACGGCGGTCATCTGCCGCGGGCATGTGCTGATGGAGGACGTGCCCGGCACGGGCAAGACGGTGATGGCCAAGTCGCTGGCGAAGTCGATCGACTGCTCGTTTTCGCGCATTCAGTTCACGCCCGACCTGCTGCCCGGCGACGTGACCGGCATGAGCGTGTACGACGCGCGCGCGGCGGAATTCGTGTTCAGGCCCGGCCCGGTGTTCACGAACATCCTGCTGGCGGACGAAATCAACCGCGCCACGCCGCGCACGCAGTCCGCGCTTCTGGAATGCATGGAGGAGCGGCAGGTGACGATGGACGGCGTGACGCGCAGGCTGGACGAGCCGTTTCTGGTGGTCGCCACGCAGAACCCCATCGAAACGCAGGGCACGTTCCCGCTGCCGGAGGCGCAGCTCGACCGGTTCCTCATTAAGATGAAGCTGGGGCAGCTTTCGCACGAGGACGCGGTGCGCGTGCTGGACAGGTTCATTGAAGACAGCCCGCTGGAAACGCTTTCGCCCGTGTGCGCGGCGGAGGAGATTCGCGCGGCGCAGGCGGCCTGCGCGGCGTGCGAGGTTTCGCCGGAGGTGCGAAGCTACATCGCCACGCTGTGCGAATGCACGCGGCGCGCTTCGAACGTGGTGCTGGGTGTAAGCCCGCGCGGCATGCTTCAGCTGATGCGCGCCTGTCAGGCCTACGCCATGATTCAGGGGCGCGATTTCGTGACGCCGGACGACGTGAAGCATCTGGCAATTCCGGTGCTGGCGCATCGCGTGGTGGTGCGCGGCGTATACGGCAAGACCGACGCGTCCGTGGACGCGGTGAAGGAGGCCATGGAGCTGGCCGCCGTGCCCACCGAGGAGGCCGGACGGGAGACGCGGGCATGAGCGTACTGTGGCTGATCGCGCTTACGGTCGCGTTCGCGCTGCTGCAGGCGGTCATTTTTCACCATTTCAACCTGCGAAAGCTGAGCTACGAGCGGCATTTCAGCCAGAAAAGCGCCTTCGAGGGGCAGAAGGTGGAGCTGATCGAGGGCATGCGGAATGAGAAGCTTTTGCCGGTGCCGTGGCTGCGCGCCGAATCGCGGATTCCGCGCGAGCTGGCGTTTGAGAAGGAGCAGATGGACGCGCACGAGGTGTCCGGCGGGCTGTATCACAAGAGCATTTTCTTCCTGCCGCCGATGAGCCGGATCACGCGGCATCACGAAATTTCGCTGAGGAAGCGCGGCGTGTACGACGCGGGCTCCGTGGCGCTGACGGCGGGCGATCTGTTTTCGCTGGCGCGGAGCGAGCGGCAGGAGGAGCTGGACTGCGGCATCGTGGTCTATCCGCGCATCCTGTCCGAGGACGAGCTGCCCGACCCGGCGAACCGCTGGCTGGGCGAGGCCGTGGTGAAGCGCTGGATCATGCCCGACCCGTTTCTGGTGAACGGCATTCGCGACTATCGCGCCGGGGATACGCTGCGCGACGTGCACTGGCGCGCGAGCGCGCGCACGGGCGAGCTGTGCGTGAAGGTGCGCGACTACACGTCCGACCCGCGCGCGCTGGTGATTCTGAACGTGCAGACCAGCGAAGCGCAGTGGGCGGACGTGGGCGGACAGGACGTGGAAACGATGGAGCAGGGCATCCGCATTGCGGCGACGCTGTGCGCCCGCGCGCTGGCCGGGGGCATGGACGCGGGCTTCGCGTCCAACGCGTGTCTGGCCGGAAGGGCCGGGTCGGGCGAGTGCATCTTCGTGCGCCCGGCGGGCGGCGGCGAGCAGGGCGACCGGCTGCTGGACGCCATGGCGCGCATGATTCTGCACAGGGAGCTGAATTTCCACACCTTCCTTGAGAGCCTGACCGACGTGACCGGACAGGACATTCTGATCATCTCCTGCTACGAGACCGGCGAAATCGAGGAAGCGATGGAGCGGCTGCGGCAGCAGGGCAACACGGTGGAAACGCTGAGACTGGAAAGGGGGCGCGCGGCGGCGTGAAAAGGCTTGAAAACCGGCTTTTGCGCGCGGTGATGTATCTTCTGTGCGTCATGCCCGTCTGCGCGTTTCTGCTTCGGCTTCTGATGGGGACAAATCTCTGGTACGGCGCGGCGTGGCTCTGCGCGCAGACGATGCTCGCGGCGCTTCTGGCGCTTCTGCCCGCGTACATCGGCGATTACCGCGAATACGAGGTTGTGAAGGTCGAGGGCGGCGCGGGCGGCGACCCGAACCCCGACCGCGAAATCACGCGCACGACGGTACATGAGGGCAGGCGCTTTCCGCTGCGCATGACGGCGGACATTGTGTTTCTGGCGCTCAATTTCGTGCTGGCGCTGTTCCTGCCCGGGCCGGCGCTGGCGGGACGGCATTTTCTGTACCGGCTGGGCTACCTTGCCATGATGACGCTGCTGCTTCTGCTCGCCGTGCCGGGCATGTCGGCGGCGCAATGCATGTGGACGGATCTTCCGGGCATGCTGCTGGGCGCGGCGGGGTATCTGGGCGCGGCGGTGTATCTGCATTTCACGCATTCGGACGTTTCCTGCGTGAAGCCGCTGATCACCGCGTGCGCGGTCCTGTTTCTGTTTTTCGGCGGCGTGACGCTGAACCGGCAGTCCATCCGCGCCAGCATGGCGACCCACGCGGGCGAGGCGAACCGCGCGCCGCGCGAGATCGTGCGCCGCAACCGGCGCATCGTGCTGTCGTTCGCCACGCTGGTCACGGCGGTGTCGCTGGTGGAGCCGATTCGCGCCGCGGCAAACTGGTGTCTGGCGCAGGTGGGCGCGTTCTTCCGCTGGCTCTCGTCGCTTTTGAGCCGCGGGGGCACGGAGACGGCGACGATGCCGGAGCTGGGCGGCATGGCGATGCCATCGGGCGAGACCGCCGCGCAGGTGACGGAAGCGGCGGAAAGCTCGCTGTTTGCCGACATTCTGACCTATGCGTTTCTGGGGCTGGTCGCGGCGGGCTTTCTGTGGATGCTGTTCGACCGCATCCGCGCGCTGATCAACCGGCTGTCCGAGTGGCTGGAAAAGTTCGCGGGCAGCGTGAACGAGGGCTTTTACGACGAGCGCGAGCAGCTGATGAGCGCCGAGGAAGTGCGCGAGAACATGAAAAAGCGGCTGCGCGAGCGCGTGAAGCAGCTGTTCACCCGCGAAACGCCGTGGGAAAAGCTGGACGGCTGCGGCCGCGCGCGAAGGCTGCTGCGGGATTTCTATAAAAAACGCATGCGCAAAGCGAGCAACCTGCGCGCCCGAACCGCGCGCGAGGCGATCTTCGAGGGCGACGCGGCGCGCGCCGACAGGGAAGCGTTCGCCGATTTCTACGACGAGGCGCGGTATTCCGCGCATGAGGTGGACGCGGCGCGCGCCGATCAATTCAAGAAGGATCTGAAGCTATGACCCCGGAGCTGGAATTCAAAATCCGCAGCCTGCCCGATTCGCCCGGCTGCTATCTGATGAAGAGCAAGGGCGAGATTATCTACGTAGGCAAGGCGAAGAACCTGAAAAACCGCGTGCGGCAGTACTTTCACGCCTCCGCCAGCCACACGCCCAAGGTGCGCGCGATGGTGGAAAAGGTGGACGATTTCGACATCGTGCTGGTGGACGGCGAGCTGGAAGCGCTGATTCTGGAGTGCAACCTGATCAAGAAGCACATGCCGTGGTACAACATCCTTCTGAAGGACGACAAGCACTATCCGTTCATCCGCATCGACCTGCGCGAGCCGTTCCCGGCGGTGGAGCTTCGGCGCGAGCAGGTGAAGGACGGCGCGCGGTACTTCGGCCCCTATGTGGGCGCGGCCGCCGTGCGCGAGGTGCTGGACATTTCGCGCATGCTGTTTCCCATTCGCCATTGCACGAAGCCGCTGAAGCCGGGCATGAAGGCGCGGCCGTGCCTGCATCATCAGGTGGGGCAGTGTCTCGCGCCGTGCGCGGGGCTGGTGGACGAGGCGACCTACGGCGCGGAGATCAAAAAGCTGATTCATTTTCTGGGCGGGCACTATGACGACGTTTTAAAGGAACTCAAGTCGCGCATGGCGGAAGCCGCGGCTGCGATGAACTACGAGCGCGCCGCCGTGTACCGCGACCGCATCCGCGCCGTGAACGACCTGATGCAAAGGCAGAAGGCGCTGGATGTGGGCGGCGAGGACAGGGACATTATCGCGGAGCTGCCCGTGGACGCGGACGTGCTGGTGCAGGTGATGCTCACGCGCGGCGGACGGCTGATTTCCTCCGAAATGTTCACGCTCAGCCGCGCGGCGGACGACGAGCCGGGCGAGGTGCTGACGCGCTTCATGACGCAGTACTATTCCGCCGAAAACCCGCCCGCGCCGGAGGTGCTGGTCAGCGCGCCGCTGCCGGAGAGCGCGGTGCTGGAGGAGCTGCTGGGCGAGATCATCCACCGGCGCGTGCGCATCAGCTGCCCGCAGCGCGGCGACAAGGCGAAGCTGGTGCAGATGGCGCGCAAGAACCTGCGCGACGAAGCCGCGAAGATCGAGAAAAAGCGCGCCCGCAGCCGCGAGCGCACGATCGGCGCTTTGGAGGAGCTTCAGGCCGTACTCGGTCTGCCCGCGCCGCCCCGGCGCATCGAGGGCTACGATATTTCGAACACGCAGGGCGTTCTGTCCGTGGCGAGCGAGGTCGTGATGATCGACGGCGTGAGCGCGCGCAGGGAGTACCGGCACTATCGAATCCGCGACATCGAGGGGCCGAACGATTTCGAGTCGATGAAGCAGGTGATCACGCGCAGGCTGTCCCACGGCCTCGCGGAAAAGGCGCAGCGGGAGCAGGAGGGGCTCGATCCGCGCGGCGGGAAGTTCTCCGACCTGCCCGACCTGATTCTGATCGACGGCGGCCCGGAGCAGGTGAAATTCGCGCAGGAGGCCATGCGCGCGCAGGGGCTGGACATTCCCATGTTCGGCCTTGCCAAGCGGCTGGACGAAATCGTGCTGCCGGACAAAGACGAGAGCATCCTGCTCGACCGGCACAGCGAGGCTCTGCACCTGATCGAGCGGCTGCGCGACGAGGCGCACCGCTTCGCGATCACGCACCACCGCGCGCTTCGGCAGAAGAAGGGCGTGGGCTCGAAGCTGGAGGAGATTCCCGGCATCGGCCCAAGGCGCCGCCGCGCGATTCTGACGCATTTCAAAACGATGGAAGCGCTGAGGAGCGCGACCGAGGACGAAATCGCCGATGTGGACGGCGTGACAAGGGAAAACGCGCGCGCCGTATATCGATACCTGCACGCGGACGACGAGAATTCACCTTCCCTCGATTGACAGCGGCGGGAGGGCGGTTCTATAATGATACCCGGTGAACGCAGATTTGGGAGGCGGACGTATGGATTACAAAAAGCTTGACGCGATCGTCGAAACGTATCGCGAGGATATTCTCGAAACCATGAAGCGCTGGATTGCCATTCCCTCCGTGCAGGCGCCGCGCGCGGCGGAAAACGCGCCGTTTGGAAAGGAAACCCGCCGCATGCTCGACACCGCCATGGCGGACGCTTCGAGCATGGGCTTTGAAACGAAGGAATTTGACGGCTACGCCATGCACGCGCAGATGGGTCACGGCGAAAAGACGCTGGGCATCCTGTGCCATCTGGACGTTGTGCCCGCCGGCGACGGCTGGCGGCACGATCCGTGGGGCGCGGAGATCGAGGACGGCAGGCTGTACGGCCGCGGCGTCGCCGACGACAAGGGCGCGGCGATCCTGTCCCTGTACGCGATGAAGGCCGTGCGCGAGGCGGGCGTGAAGCTGAAGGACGGCGTGCGCCTGATTCTGGGCTGCGACGAGGAAACCGGCATGACCGACATGCGCTACTATGCCGAGCATTCCGACATGCCCGATTACGGCTTCAGCCCCGACGCGGAATTCCCGGTCATCAACATTGAAAAGGGCGGTCTGAGCCTGAATCTTGTCGCCGCGACCGGCGGCGAGGACGGCGCGGAGCTGCCCGTGTACGAGCTGTACGCCGGCGTGCGCCAGAACGTGGTGCCCGGCATGGCGTGGGCGAAGCTGGGCGTGAACGACATGGCGAAGTTTGAAAAGAAGCTCAACGCCGTGCGCGAGGAAACCGGCTTCGAGCTGAACTGTGAATACGAGGACGGCGTCTGTCGCCTGATCGCCGTGGGTCAGTCCGCGCACGCGTCGGTTCCGCATCTGGGCAGGAACGCCGCCGGCATGCTGCTCATCGCGCTCGACCGGCTGAACGCGGGCGGCGGCAGCCGCAGGGCGATTAAAGGTCTGGCCGAGCTTCTGGGTCTGGACGGAACCGGCCGCGCGCTGGGCATTGCCTGCGAGGATGAGATTTCCGGCGCGCTCACGTGCAATCTGGGCATCCTGCGCTATGACCAAAATCGCCTTTCCGCGCGGCTGGATATCCGCTATCCGCTGTGCGCGAATGAAGAAATGATGTGCGGGCAGGCCGTGAAGTCCGTCGCGAAGTACGGCATGGGCGTGGAGCTGGCCGGCTCCCACGCGCCGCACCACGTGCCCGCGGAGCATAAGGTGGTCAAGGGGCTTCTGAAGGCCTACAGCGAAGCGACCGGCATGCCCGGCTACGCGTTCGCCATCGGCGGCGGCACCTATTCCCGCTGCATGCCGAACACCGTGGCCTTCGGCCTGACCTTCCCGGGCGACACCGACCTGTGCCACATGCCGGACGAATACATGGAAGTGGACAAAATGATGCTCTCGGCGCGCATACTGGCGCGCGCCATCTGTGAGCTGGCGGGCGAGGGCGAAAAGGAATGAGCAAGGTTTTTTCCGTGGCCATTGACGGCCCCGTCGGCGCGGGCAAGAGCTGCGTCGCCAAAAAGGTGGCGGAGCGCCTGAACGCCGCCTATCTGGACACGGGCGCGATGTATCGCGCGGTGGGTCTGTATATGCTGGAAAACGGCGTTTCGCTGGAGGACGGCGCGGCGATTGCCGAAAACGCGGGCAAGGCGCGCGTGGACGTTCGCTATGAGGGGCGCGAGCAGCGCACGTATCTCAACGGCCGAGACGTGACGGGCGAGCTTCGCCGTCCGGAGGTCAGCCTGGCGAGCAGCGCCGTGGCGAAGGTGCACGCCGTGCGCGAGGCGCTTGTGAACCGTCAGCGCGAGCTGGCGCGCGGCATTTCGCTGGTGATGGACGGACGCGACATCGGCACCTGCGTGCTGACGGACGCGACTTTGAAGATTTTTCTCACCGCCGCGCCCGAGGAGCGGGCGCGCCGCCGGTTCAGGCAGATGAACGGCAGGGGCGTGCAGTCGTTTGAGGACGTGCTGAACGATCTGATTCGCCGCGACCGGAACGACATGAGCCGCGCCGAATCGCCGCTTCGGTGCGCGGAGGACGCGGTGGAGCTGGATTCCACCAGCCTGACCGAGGACGAGGTCGTCGAGCGCATCGTGTCGCTGCTGATGGAACGAACGGGGGGCGAGCGGGCATGAAGCGCGGATTCTGCGTGTTTCTGTGCGTGGTTTATCGCCTGTTTGCGATGCTGTTCCATCCCGTGCGCGTGATCGGCCGCGAAAACATGGTCAGGGAGGGCTCGGTGATCCTGTGCGCGAACCATGTGAGTTTGCAGGATCCCATGGTGCTGGACGTGTATCTGGGCAGGCTGATTCGCTTTATGGCGAAGAAGGAGCTGTTTGAAAACCGCTTCATGAACCGCGTCATGACGTGGCTGGGCGCGTTTCCGGTCAGCCGCGGCGAAAGCGATTTGTCGGCGATGCGCACGTCGCTGAAGCTGCTTGCCGACGGCGAGGCGCTGGGCATCTTCCCGGAGGGGCACAGGTACGTCGACGGCGAGATGCACGAGTTCGGAAACGGGCTGGCGCTGATCGCGCTGCGCTCCGGCGCGCCGGTCGTGCCCGCGTACATTCAGGGCAGCTACCGCCTGTTCCGCCGCGTCACGGTGACGGTCGGCGCGCCGGTGGCGCTGGACGATCTGGGTCGCCGCTGCGACAGCAGAACGCTGAGCGCGGCCACGGAGCGCATTCAGAACGCCATGCGGGCTCTGCGCGAAGGCGACGTAAAAAAAGTATGTTAAATTATGGCATTTCCTGTCTTCGCGGCAGGAAATGTTTTTATACTATAGAATATAGAAACGATTCAGTATTTGCTTATGGCAGGAAGGGACTGAACCACGATCGCACGCGTTACCGTCGCCGCATCCGCGGGTTTTTGCTTCGGCGTTCGCCGGGCGATGAATCTCGCCCTTGCGAACGCGCCGGCGTATTCGCTGGGGCCGCTGATTCACAATTCGGTGGCCGTGGAAGCGCTGGAAGCGCAGGGCGTGCGCGTCGCGCAGACGGTTTCGGACATTCCGGCGGGCGCGCGGGCGATTATCCGCTCGCACGGCGTGAGCCGGGAGGTTCTGAACGCGCTGGAAGCGCGCGCGGAGACGATCGACGCCACCTGCCCGTATGTCGCCAGCATTCACCGCATGGTGGCGGAAGCCGCCGAAGCGGGAATCCCCGTGCTCGTGTGCGGCCAGAGGGAGCATCCCGAGGTCGTGGGCACGATGGGCTGGGCCGGCGAAAACGCCCGCGTGGTGTCCTCGGAGGATGAGGCGCGGGCGCTGCCGCGAATGGAACGCGCGCTCGTCGTCGCGCAGACGACGCTGGGCGCGGCGCGGTACCGGGCGATTGCGCGGGCGATTGAAGCTCGCGTGGACGCGCCCGACGTCCGCATGACCGTGTGCGCCGCCACGGAAAAGCGGCAGGAGGAAGCGGCACGGCTGGCCGGGGAATGCGACGTGATGATCGTCGTGGGCGACCCCGCCAGCGCAAACTCGCGCGCGCTGTACGAAATCGCGAAGGCGCATTGCGCGAGAACCCATTTTATCCGGGAGGCCGGCGAGCTCGGCTCGCTGCCTATGATGATAGAGGATCGCATCGGTATCACAGCCGGCGCGTCCACTCCGGATTGTACATTTAAGGAGGTTGTGGCACGAATGAACGACATCGAGAACAAGGTCAACACGGTAGAAGCGCCCCAGGAGGCCGTCGAAACGCCAGCCGAGTCGGATTTCGCATCCGAATTCGAGAAGACGATGGTGCAGATCCGTCCCGGGCAAACGATCACCGGCAAGGTGGTTCAGATTACTGACGACGAGGTATGTGTAAACATCGGCTACAAGGCGGACGGTCTGGTAAAGAAGTCTGACCTTTGCGACACCGATGTCAAGATCGATGATGAGATCGAAGTCGAAGTCGTCAAGGTAAACGACGGCGAAGGCAACGTGCTTCTGAGCCAGAAGAACATCATCAATCGCAAGAACTGGGATGAGATCGTTGCCAAGAGCGAAGCCGGCGAGTACGTCGACGGCGTCGGCAAGGAAGCGGTCAAGGGCGGCCTGCTGGCAGACGTCAACGGCATCCGCACCTTTATCCCCGCGTCGCAGCTTTCCAACCACTATGTCGAGCACATCGACGAGTTCGTTGGCAAGGAAATGAAGCTCAAGGTCATCGAGCTGGATCGCGCCAAGAAGCGCATCGTCGCCTCCCGCAAGGCCGTGCTGGCCGAGGAAGAGGCCGCGCGCAGGAAGGCCATCTGGGATAAGCTCGAGGTGGGCTCCATCGTGCAGGGCACCGTCCGCAGAATCGCCGACTTCGGCGCGTTCGTGGACATCGGCGGCGTGGACGGCCTCGTCCATGTGACCGATCTCAGCTGGGGCCGCGTGCGTCATCCCTCCGACGTCGTGAAGGTTGGCGACGTGATCAACGTCAAGATCCTGAACGTCGATCCGGAGAAGGAGCGCGTTTCCCTGTCCCTCAAGCAGACCAGACCCCGCCCGTGGACCGTGGCCGCCGAGAAGTATCCGGTGGGCTCCGTCGTCGAGGGTAAGGTCGTCCGCATCACCACGTTCGGCGCGTTCGTCGAGCTGGAGCCCGGCCTGGACGGTCTGGTGCATATCTCCCAGTGCGCCCTCACCCGCATCGAGAAGGTTGAAGACGCGCTGCACGTGGGCGACGTGGTTCGCGTGAAGGTTCTGGACGTCAACACCGAGGCCAAGCGCATCAGCCTGTCCGTCCGCCAGGTGCTCGAGGACGAAGCCCTTGAGAACGTGGAGACCGCCGACATCGCCGATGAGTACGCCATCGAAGGCGAAGAGACCGCCGCTCCCACCGAGGAATAATTCGCTTCTCCCCGCACCCCCGCAGCTGAAAACTGCGGGGGTGTTTTCAATTTGCTTGAGCACTGCGCAAAGCCGCAAAGTTTGATGCGCCGTCTTAAACAATGAGTAAATCGAGAGGTATGACGTTGGATCCATTTACCCAATAGAGATACAGCAAGTCGTCTGAAACGATTCCCATCAGGATAAATGGAAGCCCTTTTGATGCGCAAATCATCTTCCGCGCATAGACGAGATCTGCATCCGAGAGCTCGTATTTTCCAGAGGGATGACCGTAACGATTCCAACAAAGAAGCTTGTTGCATCAAAGAGAGCCGCTACGTTTGAAACGCTGAGCCTGCAATAATATCTTTCCGATAAGGCCTCGGCATCAAGAATAAATCGATCAATCACATTCTTGCCGGAAGAGCCAATGATTCCCATCTTCTCACGCGCGTTATAGGAAAGCTGTTTGATTATTTCTTTGTACGTTGCTTCGCTTATCCTGATTCGCATGTAGATTCCCCTTCACAGGTTTTCTTGAAGGATGAGCGCATCCAGATTTGGTTGAAAAACAGAGAGGGGCATGCGCCCCTCCCCCGCTTGAAGCCGATTGCTCCATTCCTTGTTGAGCGTTGTTCCTCTTAATCCTCCCAGCTCCCGCAGTGGTCGCCGCCCGTGGTGCTCGTGCGGTGATAGCCGCACCAGCCGTCGCCATCATAATAGCGGCAATTTCCGCAGCATGCATAGCGGCATCCATCCTCGGCCTTGAAATCAACCAGTTCAGCATCCTTGAGCAATTCCAGAGAGACCTCGATGTTCGTATTCATACTCGTTCCTCCTCGTCGTTTTGCTTGGTAGCGTCAGTTATGAATCGCTTTCTTGCAGGTGAACCCCGCAAGCGGTCGACGGAACGCGCGCGATGGTTATTTAATCTTTGCCCAGTTGTTGACGGAAAGCTTCGCTCTCGGATTGGTCTTCCATTTCAGGTTCCAGACCGTACCAACCTGATCGGAGAAGCCGAGGCATTCTACCTTAACCTTGTAGGTGCTGTTCTTATTGAGCTTGAAGGTCGCGGTTTTATTGTAGGGATAGTTGACGATGGCGCTTCGGGAGCTTCCCCCGCAGGACACAGTAACCTTGAATTTGCCATACCACGACTTGCTGACAGTCTTGGTCGTCCCCTTGATCGCGTTTTTCCACGCAGTCGCCGAGACCTTTCCAGCCGAATGAGAGATCTTCAGCGTGGCGTCCTTTTTACCCGTGGTGATCGTGTAGCTGGTGGTTCCCGTTCCCTTGTAGGAAGCACTGGCCGCGAGAGCCGTCGAGAAGATCGCCAGACCCAGTGCCAGCACGAGCGTTAGGGCAATCATGCGAATGAAATTCTTCATGGAATTCTTCCTCCTTTTGGTCGTCGCGCGTTCCATCATCCTCATTATAGTAAAAATGTTTACTAAAGTCAATAGTAAATATTTTTACTGCATATAATACATGGAGATTCGATTATGGAGAAGTACCCTCTATGGATTATATTCGCAGAATGCGCGACCTGCGGGAGGACGCCGACCGAACGCAGCAGCAAATTGCCGAGGTGCTTGGCACGTCGCAAACCATGTATGCTCGTTATGAACGCGGTGCGAACGAGCTGCCGATTCGCCATCTGATTGTGCTGTGCAGGTACTATGGCGTTTCAGCCGACTATCTGTTGGGGCTTTCCGACGAGCCCGGTAGCCATTGCCCATGCGCGCGCCGCGGGAAACCCTGAGCCACTTTTGCTTGAAAGTCTGTAATACTGGACATACGCGCGCGGGCGCGGTATAATGGGAGACCTGCGGCCTACAGGTCGCGGGAGGGAGCTTGAAGGATGAAAAAGAAAACGATTCTTACGTTGGGATTGATTTTGCTGGTGCTTGTGCTGGCGGGTGCTGCCGTGCTGGTGCTTCGCGGAAGGCAGAGCGAGTTTTCCGGTGATCTGGTAAAGAACTCGGATGCGTATCTTCTGGACATTCAGAGGATGAACGGGACGGACAGCCATACGCTGACGCTGAAGAAGGGCGACTCACTCGCGGTAACGTTTGAAACCACGGGCGGCCAGCTGACCATGGAGATCACCGCGCCCGACGGCAGTGCGATTTATCAGGGCAACGGCACGGCGGAAGCCACCGAGTTCACGCTCGGCGTGCCGGAGGACGGTACATACGTGATCTCGGTTCGCGCGGAGAAGGCGAAGGGCACGATTCATGTGCGCCTTTCCGACGCGGGCGCGGAGGAATAACCGTACGGCGCGACGGCAGGAAGCCA
>SFHK01000114.1 GCA_004556395.1 Clostridiales bacterium | reverse complement strand
GATTTCAGCGGAATCTGAGAAAGGGTGGTGCGGAGGGGAATCCGTCCCCTCCGCCTCCGGGTGTGCTCGAGAGGGCCGCAGCCCTCTCGACTTTCAATCAAAAGGATTTCCGCAGGAAATCGTCTCCGCTTTCCCGAGGGGGTGGCAGTGGCGGGGGAGCTTGCTCCCCCGCCGCGCGGCGCCGCAGCGCCGCCTTATCCAAACCAGTCCTGCACCTTCTCAGACACCGTCCGTCCGGCGTTCATCGCCGCCCGGCCGAGTTTGCGCTCCACCTGCCAGTTCATCATGCCGTATACCGTCGCCGCCGACGCGCCCAGAACCGCGCCCGCGATCATCCCCTTGATCCATCCACGCTTCATCGCTTTCATCCCCTTCCTCCATCAGAACCACGTCCGCATCGGGCACGTGCACTTCAAAATGACGGACAAGCTGCCGCCCGCTTTTCAGGTCCTCCCAGAAGCCGCGGGTCAGCTCCACGGCGGCGATGGCGAGCGTTTCCTCATCCACATAGGCGCCGGTGATTGCGCCGACCATTTCCCCGGCGGCGTTCAGCGCGCGCCGCAGCGCGAGCGGATGCCCGCAGGCCGCGCTCTGCCGCACGCGCAGCATCTCGCCGTCGATCAGCACCGACACGTCGCCGATCAATCGAATCCGCTCCGCCGGGCAATAGCGCGCCCGCCGCCAGCCGTTTGCCACCCACACGCCGCACAGCGCCGTCAGGCCGTCGTCCACGCAGGCGCGGGTCACGCGTCCGGCGCGCCGTCCGTTGTCCGTGCGCACCACCGGCATTCCCGTAAGACCCTTCAGACTCTTCACAAAGCAACGCACCTCCGCCGCGGTCGCCTGTCCGTCGATGAACAGTGTGTCCCGCGCGGGGGTGCGTTATGGGTTGAAAGAATTACCGCGGCTGCCCGCCGCGCATGCAGAAATTTCCAGTCTTATCGATTCTGGCGTGCTTTTTCACAGACCGCGCCGCTCAACGAAAAGGGAACGCGTCCTCACCGCGTTTCGCGCAGCTTCCGATACCATTCCATGAACCTCGGCTCCGGCTCCGCTTCGAATTTCAGAAATTTGCCGGTCATGGGGTGAACGAAGTCCCGCCGGAACGCGTCCTCACCGCGTTTCGCGCAGCTTCCGATACTATTCCATGAACCTCGGCTCCGGCTCCGCTTCGAATTTCAGAAATTCGCCGGTCATGGGGTGAACGAAGTCCCGCCGGAACGCGTCCTTACCACGTTTCGCGCAGCTTCCGATACCATTCCATGAACCTCGGCTCCGGCTCCGCTTCGAATTTCAGAAATTCGCCGGTCATGGGGTGAACAAAGTCCCGCTGGAACCCGTCCTCACTGCGTCTCGCGCAGCTTCCGATACCATTGCATGAACCTCGGCTCCGGCTCCGCCTCGAATTTCATAAATTCGCCGGTCATGGGGTGAACGAAGCCCGGCCGGAACCCGTCCTCACCGCGTTTCGCGCAGCTTCCGATACCATTCCATGAACCTCGGCTCCGGCTCCGCTTCGAATTTCATAAATTCGCCGGTCGTGGGATGAACGAAGCCCAGCCGGAACGCGTGCAGAAGCTGCCCACCCTCCACGGGGTAGGGTGATTTCTTCGGGCCGTACACCGGGTCGCCCAGCACGGGATGCCCGAGGGAGGCCATATGTACGCGAATCTGATGCGTGCGCCCGGTCGAGAGCACGCATTCCAGCAGCGCCGCGCCCCGAAGCGGCTCCAGCACGCGCCAGTGCGTGCGCGCCTCGCGCCCGCCGGGCACGATGGCCATTTTCTTGCGGTCGGTCGGATGCCGTCCGATGGGCGCGTCCACGTCGCCCTCGTCGGCCTTCATGCGCCCGATGACGATGGCGCGGTACGCGCGTTCGATCGAATGCGCGGCGATCTGCTCCGCCAGCTTCACGTGCGCACGGTCGTTCTTGGCCACCAGAAGCAGCCCGGACGTGTCTTTGTCGATCCGGTGCACGATGCCGGGGCGAATCTCCCCGCCGATGCCCGAAAGCCCGTCCAGATGCCTGAGAAGCGCGTTTACCATCGTGCCGTCCGGGTTGCCCGCCGCCGGATGCACCACCATGCCGGACGGCTTGTACACCACCGCCAGATCGTCGTCCTGATACACGATTTCCAGCGGAATGTCCTCGGCCGCCACATGCGCGGGCGCGGGCTCGGGAACCTCAAACGAAACCTCGTCGCCCTCCCGCAGCGCGTATCCGGCCTTCGAGGGCACGCTTCCGTTCACCCGCGCCGCGCCCTCGCGAATCAAAGCCCCGGCGCGCGAACGGGTCACGTCGCCCTCGCGGGCGAGAAACACGTCCAGCCGCTCTCCGGCGTGCGCGGAATCGATGGTGAAGATCATGCCAAAGCCCCCTTTTCCCGGAGGAAGCCGCGCGGCACGCTCCCGTTCACCCGCGCCGCGCCCTCGCGAATCAGGGCTCCGGCGCGCGAACGGGTCACGTCGCCCTCGCGGGCGAGAAACACGTCCAGCCGCTCTCCGGCGTGCGCGGAATCGATGGTGAAGATCATGCCAAAGCCTCCTTTTCCCGGAGGAAGCCGCG
>SFHK01000010.1 GCA_004556395.1 Clostridiales bacterium | reverse complement strand
GGCGTTCTCGGACGCGCATTTGTTCGAGGTGTTTTCCGGTGAAATGCTGCTGGAATGCATTCGCAACGGAGACTACGTTGATCCGCGCGACGTGGAAAAGAACATGAAGCCCGGCAAGGCGCGGGATGAGATTCTGCGCGTTCTGCGTGAAAAGGGAATCCGCTGACGGGGGACGTTACGGTTCGATACGAAAAACGGAACCGCCCCATGCGGAGCGGTTCCGGAATGATCAGCGCCGGCGATCCAGCGTTTCGGCGTGGTTGTCGTAGCTGCATTCGAAACCACAGCGGTCACAGCGGTATACGTAGTGGTCTCGATTGTAGCCCTTCAGGGCGATCACCAGTTTCTCGAGGGAATTGGTGAGGAAGGGGTTATAGACCTCCCGCCAGCCGGAAATGTCCCTGCATCGCGGGCACCGTTTCGGGATGAACATGGCTTACTTATTGAAGTACCGTTCCAGCAGTCCTTTGAACGCGCGGCCATGTCTCGCTTCGTCCTTTGCCATTTCGTGCACGGTGTCGTGGATGGCGTCGAGGTTCAGGGCCTTGGCCTTCTTGGCGAGCTCGAACTTGCCGGCGGTGGCGCCGTTTTCGGCTTCCACGCGGACGCGGAGGTTCTCAGCGGTGGAGGGGGAGACGACCTCACCCAGCAGCTCGGCGAACTTGGCGGCGTGCTCGGCCTCTTCGAACGCGGCGGTCTTCCAGTATTCGGCGATCTCCGGGTAGCCTTCGCGGGCGGCGGCGCGGCTCATGGCCAGATACATGCCGACCTCGGTGCACTCGCCGTTGAAGTTGGCGCGCAGGCCTTCCTTGATCTCTTCGGGCGCGTCCTTGGCGATGCCGATGACGTGCTCGGTCGCCCATTCGGGGCCTTCGGTCTCAATGACTTCGACGAACTTCTCGCCGGGCGCCTTGCACAGGGGGCACTGGGTCGGGCGTTCCTCGGACACAACGATTTCTCCGCAGATGGCGCATTTCCACTTTCTCATTTGACTACGCTCCTTTTGTTTTTATGTTGATGGGGTTGCTCAGTAGTTCTCGGCCTTGATTTCGAAATAGCTCTGGGGATGGCTGCAAACGGGGCATACCTGCGGGGCGGCTTTGCCGATGACGATGTGACCGCAATTGCCGCACTGCCACACGCAGTCCTCGTCGCGGGAGAAGACCAGCTTGCCGTTCACGTTTTCGAGCAGCTTCAGATAGCGCTCCTCGTGGCTCTTCTCGATCGCGCCCACCGCGTCGAACAGATAGGCGATGTGCTCGAAGCCCTCTTCGCGCGCCACCTTCGCAAAGCCCGCGTACATGTCCGTCCACTCAAAGTTCTCGCCCGCCGCCGCGTCGGCCAGATTTTCCTCGGTGGAGGGAATCTGCCCGCCGTGCAGAAGCTTGAACCAGATTTTCGCGTGCTCGCGCTCGTTTTCCGCCGTTTCAAGGAAGAGATCGGCAATCTGCTCGTAGCCGTCCTTGCGAGCTTTGGACGCGTAGTAGGTGTACTTGTTGCGCGCCTGACTTTCGCCGGCGAAAGCGGCCATCAGATTGGCTTCGGTTCTGGATCCCTTCAGTTCCACGTTTTATTCCTCCTTCAAAGCCTTGTTATCCTGAATACGGGCGCGGCACTCCGGACATACATCATGAATGCACAGCTCGTAGCAGAAGTCGTCGGTTTTCAGATGCGAACGCAGGTAGGCGCGCAGGTCGCCGGTTTCTACGTCCCGCATTTTTCCGCACACGCGGCAGATGGCGTGCTCGTGCGGCACGAGCGTGGGGTCGAAGCGATCCTTGTCGTCCGATACGGTGATGCGCCGAATCTCGCCGTGATCCGCCAGATAGTTGAGATTGCGGTACACCGTGGCCAGACCGATTTCCGACATCTCCTCGCGCGCCGCGCGGAAGATTTCCTCCGCCGTGCCGTGCGCATAGCCGGAACGCAGTAGCGCTTTGATCAGGGTTCGCTGTCGACTCATGCCGTCCTCCGAATGAGAATGAGAACCAATTTCAAATATAGTATAGCGCCGGGGAGCCCGCTTGTCAAGCCCTGTTTCTGTTAAGAGTTTGGTGCGGCTTCCTACCCTGGACACGAGCAGGGTTCTATGGTACAATCTACAGTATACGCGGAAAGAGGGGATTTCTATGCAAATGCCGGAGCGTGCGCGGATTCGCGCATTGAAGGAAGAGGTTATCAAGCGCATTGAGGAAGCCAACGTGCGCAATTTCCCGGGCTGCGAGGGGAAGCTGTTTCTGATTTCGACGGCCTATCCGGGCGTGTGGCTGGAGCATGCCTATGACGCGGTGAGCTACGCGAACTACACGCCGGAGGGGCGGCAGGTGCTGGCGGGCGAGATGCGGCTGTTTCTGGATCGCCAACGGGAAGACGGCCAGCTGCCCTGCTATGTGCTGGACGAGACCATCGCGCCGCAGAAGGGCTATAAGACGATGATCGGCTTCGGGCAGATTCAGGAGTGCGTATCGTTCACGGCGCTGTGTCTGGAAGCGGCGGAAATGCTGGGTGACGAGGCGTTCTTGGCGGAAGCCTACGAAAAATGCGCCCGCTGGGAAGGCTGGCTGGTGCGCAACCGCATGACCACGCAGGACGAACTCGTCGAAACCTTCTGCGTGTACGACACGGGGCACGACAACAGCGCCCGCCTGACCGGCATTCCGAACGGCTGCCCGGGCGAGTACGCGGCGAACAGGCCGGACGTGAAGGAGCTGCCGCTGCTTTCGCCGGACGTGAACGCCGTGTTCTTCGGCACGCGCATGGCGCTTTCGAAAATGGCGGAGCGGCTCGGCCGAAACGAGGAAGCGCGCATTTGGCGGGAAAAGGCGGAGAACGTGCGCGCGGCGATCCTGCGGCGGCTGTACGATCCCGAAACCGATTATTTCTATGATGTGGACGCGCAGGGGCGGATGCGGAAGTACCTGTCCATCTCCGCGATGAGCCTGTATCAGGAGCACGTGCTGGAAGGCGACGCGGCGGAGTGTATATATAGGAAGCATTTCCGCAATCCCGCGGAGTTCTGGACGGCGTTCCCGTTCCCGTCGCTGGCGGCGAACGATCCCGCGTTCCGCAAAACGCGCACCGGAAACGACTGGGGTTATTATTCGGAGGGACTGACCGCGCTGCGCGCGCTTCGCTGGATGGACGATTACGGGAAGGGCGACGACCTGAACGAGCTGCTTTCCCGCTGGGTCATGGCGCTGGCGAACGCGGAAAACAGCCGCTTCGCGCAGGAAATCGATCCGCTGACCGGCGAACCGGCGCAGGTTTCGCAGTGGTATTCCAGCGCGATGCTTTTGTTCCTGCACGGCGTGAAGCGGCTGGGGCTGGCCTGACGTGGCGGCGCTGATCGTGCTCCGGGGCAATTCCGGCAGCGGAAAGACGACGGTGGCGAAAGCGCTGCAAAGGCGGTTCGGGCGCGGAACGCTTGTGATTTCGCAGGATGATGTGCGGCGGAACATGCTCTGGGTTCACGACGAGCCCGGCAACGCGGCGATTCCGCTGCTGACGGCGCTGGTGGAATACGGCCACGCGCACGCGGACGTGACGATTTTGGAGGGCATTCTCTACGCCGACCGTTACCAAGAGGTGTTCGCCCGCGCCCGTGAGCTGTATGGAACGGGAATTTTCGCTTATTATTTCGACCTGCCCTTCGAGGAAACGCTCGAAAGACACCAGACGAAGCCCAACCGAGACGAGTTCGGCGAGGAAGCCATGCGCCGCTGGTGGCGGGAAAGGGACTATTCGGACATCCTTGAGGAAACGCCCATCGGGCGGGAGATGAAGAGGGAGGAAATCGTGGAAACGATCTTCCGCGCCGTTCGGAAAAACGCATAGAATACGCGGCCGTGAGCTTGAAAAAAGCGTCACGGCCGCGCGATTTTATGGGCGAATCAGCCGTCCGGAGAAGAGGTTGGTTGCGTGCAGCGCGAATTCTTTTTCGGACAAGCAGCCGTCCGGATGACGCGTCGATTGCGTGTGGCGTGCACACGTTTTCTCGACTGTTCGAAGGGTACAGCGGTTTTGTACAGCGTGAGCGTGATTTCTTCCGGACGAACAGCCTTCTGGAGGACGAGCCGATTCAGTGCGGCGCGCGTTTCCTTACGGACGAATCAGCCGTCCGGAGGGAGCGCCGGTCAAAGCGTCGGAGAGGATACGCGCCTGACCGTTTATGTACAGCGCGCGAACGCCCTGCGCGGGCCGGGTGGGCGACGAATAGGTGGCGCAGTCGCGGAACGCGTCGGGCTCGAATGCGAGCACGTCGGCGAAGCCGCCCGCGGCGAGCGTACCGCGCCCCTTGAGCCCCAGCCGTTCGGCGGGCATGCGGGTCATCTTGCGAATGGCTTCCTCCGGCGCAAGCACGTGGCGCGCGCGCACGAAATCCGTCCACAGGCGCGGCATTGCGCCGAACTTGCGGGGATGCGGCGTGTCGCTGTCCGCGTACAGTGCGTCGGAAATCACCGACGCGTAGGGCAGGCGCGCGACCGCGTCCACATCGTCCGGATGCATGGACAGGTTGATGATCGAGGTCTGTCCGGCTTCGTCGTACATCAGATAGGCGGCCAGTGCTTCTGCGTCGTCGAAGCCGAACTTCTGCGCCGCGTCCGTCACCGTGAGCCCGCAGAACTTGCGGTTGTGCTCACGGCACACGCCGGAGACGATGATGCGCTCCCAGCCGAGCGTGAGGGCGTAGTTGTCCCAGCCGTCGTAGCGCAGGCGGCTGAGCGCGCGGAATTCGTCCACGCCCTCCCGCGTGCCAAGCGCCTTCAGCGCGGCGGCCATATCGCCCTTCACAAAGGCGGGCGGCAGCATGGTGGTGAGCGCCGTGGAGCCGCCGGTGTAGGGGTAAAAGTCCACGGTCACGTCCTGCCCGTGCGCGCGCGCGGCTTCGATTTCGTCGATGGCGCGGAAGATTTCCTTCCTCCAGTTCTGCTTGCCGCAGGACTTGAAATGGCTGATTTCCAGCGGACATTCCGCTTCGCGCGCGATTTCGATCACCTCGCGCACGCTGGCGACAAGCCCATCGCCCTCGCCGCGGATGTGCGTCACCAGCGGCTTGCCCGTGCCGCGCAGGGGCGCGAGCATGGCGCGGTATTCGTCGCGCGCAGTGTAGTATTCGGGAAGGTACATGATTCCGGCGGAAATTCCCGCCGCGCCCGCGTCCAGCGCGTCCTGAAGCATGCCGCGCGCGGCGTTCAGCGCGCTTGATGACAGCGGCGCGTCCGAAAAGCCCGTCAGCGAAATGCGCACCGCGCCCAGACCGATCAGCGCCGTGAGGTTCAGACCCGACGCGGAGCTTTCGAGGGCGTTCAGGTATTCGGGAAACTGGAAGCGGAACGATTCCGGATAACGTCCCAGTATCGGCGCGTCGTTTTCGCGCTTTTCGGCCGCGAAAGCGCCGCCGTATGGCGCGAGCGAGAAGCCGCAGTTGCCGACGGCGGTGGTGGCGATGCCCTGACGCAGCTCGACAGCCATGTCGTCGCCCAGAAGCGGGTGCGCGTCCATGTGCCGGTGCATGTCCACAAACGCCGGACACACGACGCAGCCGGAAACGTCGATCACCTGTTCATCGGGAAGCGGCGAAAGCGCGCCGACGGCTTCGATTTTGTCGCCGTTCAGCCGCACGTCGCCCCGGTATGCGGGCGCGCCAGCGCCGTCCAGAATTTGCCCGCCGCGAAGGAGCGTTCTCATGAAAGCGCCTCCCTGTCCGGCTGCATATGCACGCGGTCGCGAGCCGCCACAGGCCAGAGATCGCACAAACGGCCGTCGGATACGACGTAGGCCGCATCGTACAGGCAGGTGGTCGGGCAAATATGCGTGGGAATCACGTACAGCACGCTGCCGATGGACGGACGTTTATGCTCGTGACCCGGGCGCATGCGGAACACCCAGTGCTCCTCGCTGCTCAGCACGTCGTCGCAGAGCGCTTCATAGCCCGCAAGCTGTCCGCGCGCGCCGACGGGGTCGGCAGATACGGCCTTGTAGCCGGTGTCGAGCGTGAAAAGGCCGTCCGCCGGATGACTGATCACGCGCGTCAGCACGGCGGCGGCGGGCACGACCGGAATATCCGGGAAGGCGGCCGCATAGCCCGCGTCGGAGACGAACAGCGTGCCGGGCGACAGAAACACGCCCGGATGCCGCGCGTGGCAGGGGAAGGTGGGCGTTCCGCCCATGATCATGATGCCCACGTCGAGCCCATCCCGGATCAGCGCGTCGCGGACGGCGAAAACGGGCCGCGCGCAGGCGTCGGCGTGCGCAAGCCGCTCGTTCAGGCCGCGGTCATGAATGTGGCCATCATAGCAGTGCATGCCGCGCACGGAAACGCCGGGCAGCGCCGAAAGCGCGCGGTATGCGTCATACAGTCGTTCAGGCGCGATGCCGGTGCGGTTCATGCCCATGTTCACGTCCACGAGCACGGAGGCCGTCCGCTTCCGCGCGAGCGCCGCCTGTCCCAGAAGGGCGCATGCGTCGAGATCGTCGGCCAGCGCGTACAGATGAACGCGCGGAAATTCCTCCATCAGAGAAAGAAACCGCTCGACGTTCGGCCCAACGACCGGATACGCCCACAGGCAGTCCGTCGCGCCCGATTCGCAGGCGAGCCGCAGCTCCTGGCAGGTGGCGCACTTGAAGCGATGAATGCCCATGGACAGCTGTATTTTCAGCATCTGCGCCATCTTGTGCGTTTTGATGTGCGGCCAGAGACGCTCCGGGTCGCCGGCCATCTGAACGGTGAGATGCGTGTTGGCCTCGATCGGATCCCTGTAGTAGATCAGCGCCGGGGAGGGAATCGCGTCCTCGCCGGTAAAATGATAGTTCATGATGCGCTCCTCAGATTTCAAAGATGAACTCGATTTCCACGGCAATGTTGCCCGGAAGCTCGTTCACGCCAATGGCCGAGCGCGCGCCCACGCCCGCGTCCTCGCCCATCACGTCCATGAAGAAGCGGGAAGCGCCGTCGATGACCTTGGGCTGCGCGTTGAAGCCCGGCGCGCTGGCGACAAAACCCAGCGTCTTGACAAGGGACTTCAGCCGGTTCAGATCGCCCAGATAATCCTCCAGCACCGCCAGACAGTTCAGCGCGCACATCCGCGCCGCGTCCTGTCCCTCTTCCAGCGTGCGCTCCATGCCCACATGCCCGACCACCGCCGGCACGCCCTTCACCGTCGCGCCCTGACCGGAAACATACAGCAGATTGCCAATTTGCTTCACCGGCTTGTAAATGCCGCCGCGTGGGGGCAGCGAAGGTAGCGAATAACCCAGTTCCTTGAGCTTTCCATAAATATCCATCGTATAAAACCCTCCATCTATATAAAATACTCTGTCCCCAGTATACCCCCTCCCCGCCGCCGCGTCAATGGAAAAAACGGCGGAAAATTTGCAGAGAAGGACTCATGTGGACGAAGCCCGTTCCCGGGACGTGCGCGTAATAGCGTCAAGAAAGCATGCAGCTGCGGAGGAAAGCTCGGCATCCGCAGAATGGATCAGGGCCGTATGCGTATAAAGCAGTTCGCAGTCGATGGCGCATACGTGCAGGGCAGGGTCGGGGAAAAGGCGCGTTACGTTGAGCGGCACGAGGCCGGTTCCCAGTCCCGCGCGCGCCCAGGTAAGCGTGGTTCGTGCGTCGTCGTTTATGCAGGCGATTTCCGGCGCGAAACCGGCTTCCGCGCAGACCTCGTGGAACAGACGCTCGAACCTTCGATACAGGATAAAAGGCCGGTTGGCCAGCGACGCCAGCGGCAGGGAATTCGACGAAAACGGCTCCAGCGAAACGGCGGCCATCGGCTCGCCCTCCAGCAGGTGAACGCGCAGCCCCTCGCAGTCAAAGGGCGTGCGGACGATGGCTATATCGATCAGCCCGGCCTGCAGCATCGGCCGAAGGGCATAGGTATTTCGGTCAAAGATTTCGAAGCGAATTGAAGGAAAGCGCGCGCGGAAGGCGCGGATGTCGCTGGTGAGAAGCGCGTATCCGCCGGAGGAGACGACGCCCAGACGGATGACGCCCTTGACACCGGAGCGATATTGCAGCATTTCCTGTTCGGACGCGTGTACGACGGAGAGAATCTGTACGGCGCGGCGGTACAGGGCGTGTCCGGCGGCTGTGGGGCAGAGCGCGGAGGATTTTCGCTCAAACAGAGGAACACCGAGCTCCGCTTCAAAGGCGCGCAGCTGATTGCTCAGCGCCGGCTGCGCGATAAACAGACGCCGCGCGGCGGCGGACACGCTGCCGTCTTCGTAGATCGCCTTGAAATTCTCAAGCCTTGTCAGGTTCATGGGCTCGCCTCACTTTGAAATGTTATAGGGGGTATTTCGCTTTGGTATTTGTGTGTGCGTGGGTTTTGCCGTATAATCGGGTTTATACGAGAGGAGGATGCCTATGCAGATTCTGTGGACGCTGTATCGCGCCTTTTTCATGATTGGCGCACTGACCTTCGGCGGCGGTTACGCTATGCTACCCATGCTGGAACGGGAAATCGTCGCCAAGCATAAGTGGGCGACGCAGGAGGAAATTCTGGACTATTTTGCCATTGGCCAATGCACGCCGGGCATTATCGCGGTGAACACGGCGACGTTCGTAGGGTACAAGCAAAAGGGAATCATCGGAGGAATCGTCGCTACGCTGGGCGTCGTCTCGCCGTCGATCGTCATCATTATGGTAATCGCCGCGGTGCTTACAAATTTCATGGATGTCGTCTGGGTGCAGCATGCCTTTGCGGGAATCCGTGTTGCGGTCTGCGCGCTGATCGTCGCCAGCGTGATCAAGCTTGCGAAATCCAACGTCAAGGCATGGTGGCACATTGCGCTGGCAGTCGCCGCGTTTGTGCTCGTCGGACTGTGCGGCTTCTCGCCGGTGTATATCGTGGTCGGCTGTGCGCTGGCCAGCGTTGTGCTTGGAAGGAGATGTGAAAAGCATGAGTAAGCTGCTCATTATGTGTCTGGAGTTCTTCAAAACCGGCCTGTTCGCCGTCGGCGGAGGGCTTGCCACGCTCCCGTTCCTTGCGCAGATTCAGCAGAAGTACCAGTGGTTTACCGCGGAGGAACTGGCCAACATGATCGCGGTGTCGGAATCTACGCCGGGCCCGATTGGCGTGAACATGGCCACGTATGTCGGCTTTACCTCGTTGGGCGTCGTCGGCGGAATCCTCGCGACGCTGAGCCTCGTATTGCCCTCCCTGATCGTAATCATGGCGATTGCACGTGCGCTGGACAAATACCGTGAAAACAAATGGATTCAGGGCATGTTCAGTTTCATGCGCCCCGCGGTTACAGGCCTGATCGCGGCCGCGGCCTTCTCCGTGATTCGGGTTGCGCTGTTCCGAAAGGCGGATTCGCTGCTCGCGTCCGTCGATTGGATCGCCGTAGCGCTGTTCGCCGTGCTGCTTGTGCTGACGCAGGTGAAACGGCTTAAAAAGATTCATCCGGCAGCCTATATCGGCGTGGGCGCGGTAATCGGCGTGATTCTGAGCATGTAACATGCACAAAATTCGGATACAATCAAAGCCGGCGGAGAAAACGCCGGCTTTGTGCTGTATCCGCGTCAGAGGAGAGAAGCGGCTTCGGCATCCAGCAGCCATGTGACGTTCGGATGCAGCTGAAGGATGGAGGCGGGAATGCGCTCGTCGGGCGCGTGATGGAGAGAATCATATACAGCGCGAGCCTTTGCCGTTCCGGTGGCGATTACAAGCAGCTCCGGAATCTGCATGATGCTCTTCAGACCCAGCGTAACGCCGCAGCGCGGCAGCTTTTCGATTTCGAGCGTGTATTTGCGGTGGAGCATCTGCCGGGTATCCTCCGGAAGCTGAACCGCGTGTGCGGGACTGCAGAATGGCGTTCCGGGACGGCAGAATCCAAGGTGGGCGTCCGCGCCGATGCCGAGAAGCTGTGTCTGTATGCCGCCGAGCGAAGTCAGTCGTTCTTCGTAGGCCTGCGCCACCGCGTCCGGAGTGCCGGGGAAGGCTTCGGGCAGGATGAGCTGCTCGCTGCGCAGATGGAGCGGCACCTGCAGCTGCGCACGGATGCGGGCGGAGCAGGACGCTGGATGGTCTCCTTCGATGCCTGCGTAATCGTCCAGTGCGCAGATGCGGATTTTGGAGGTGTCAAAGGGCGCTGTCTCATAAAGGGCGGCAACCAGCGCGTATACGGCCCTTGTGGTATCGCCGGTTGCGACGCCGGTCAGCACGCCGTCAAACGCGGCGCGCCGGATAAAGTGCCACGCGGCCTTGGCGTTTACCTGAGCGGCCGTCTGAAGGATTTCAATTTTCATGCTCAAGGTTCCTCCTGAGATGCAGTCTGTCGGCGGAAGCGGCGAGGGCAGTGCGCCAGTCACCCTGTCCAATTTGGAACAGCCCCATTGCGGCGCCGCCAACCACGGGTTCATAAATGGCCTCGCGCAGCACGGCGTTGGGTGCGTGAACGCGGAACAGATTGCGGATGACGCGATACGGAATGGCAGGCACGCCCTTGAATACGCTGCCGGACAGAATGACCTCTATCGGCGCGCTTCGGGATAACCCCAGTGCGTCGATCATGCACAGCGTAATTTCACCCCAGCGCCGCGCGAAGGTTTCAAGGATGGAGATGGCGACCGCGTCTCCTTCTCCGGCGGCCTCAAAGACAAGGGGACACAGCCTGCTCGGCTCTACGGTCTTTTTGCGATACCGAAGGAGGAGCAGCTCGTCCACGTCTTTTGCGTGAGCGAAGGCGAGAAATTTCTGCGTAAGCGACGTCGGGGTGCGGAGCCCGATGGCGGCGTCGAATACGTGCTGAAGAGCATCCTGTCCGATCGAGGAGCCGCCCTGATAATAGCCGTTGCAGTAATTTCCGAATATGTGCGCGTGTCCCGCTTCGTCTGCGCCGCCAACGGCGAGACCGGTGCCGACACAGCATACCACGGCGGGCGCATGGAAGGTTCCGCCCCACAGCGCGCCCATGCAATCGTTGTTCACGAAGACATTTTCCGGACGCAGGCCGAAGTGCGCCGAAATGGCGGATTGCAAAAGGGCTTCCTCATAGGGATAGTCGATGCCGGTTATACCGCCGGAGGCCCATTCGATGTCCGCGAATGCATGCCCGGCGTTCGAAAGCGCCTGCGCACAGGCTTCATGCATGCGCCCGAGCGCGGCGTCCATGCCGTATACCGTGTGCAGACTGCCGGGCGCGCTGCCGGTTCCGAGAATCTCGCCGCTTTGAGTGACGACGATGGCGTGCGTTTTTGTGCTGCCCTGATCTAGGCCGAGAAGCAGTGACATATCAGCTCTCCTTGAAGAAGTTCGGGAGGAACTCGCGATTGGCTTCAAGAAGCGCGTTCAGCAGAGGAAGCGCGCGATCTGCGTCCCGTACCAGCGGATGCGCGACCAGTGCCGCCAGCGCGAGGTCGCGATTGCCGGTAACGGCGGCTTCAATGGCGAGCTGTTCGTAGTTCTTTACCGCACACACCAATCCCCAGACGGTTTTGGGGAAATTCGGCTGCGGAAGCGGCTTGATGCCCGCGGCATTCACGATGCAGGCGGTTTCAATCACGGCGTCGTTCGGCAGGCAGGCGACGGTTCCCTGATTGGGCACGTTGCAGACCATCCAGCGGTCGACGCCTGTGTAAAGGGCTTCCAGCACGCCGATGGCAACCTGAGAATATCCCCCGCCGCCGCGCAGCTTCAGTTCCGCGGGTTCATCGTCGCAGGCGGGGTTGGCATATGCGTCATAGATGACCTTCTCAAGCTCAAGCACGCGCTCCCCGCGGGTTTTCTCGGCGGTGGTGATGTCATTATAGCGCTTCTGCGTGCGGAAGTAGTATTGCAGATAGCTGGAGGGGAACAGTTTCAGCGCGCGAATCAGCGGCTCAGTGGCTTCGTCATAGCGGCTTTCCAGCGTTTTCTGCAAGAGCTCTTCCGATACGGGTTTTCCATGAATGGTAAAGTTGTAGGCAAAGTTCAGGTGATTGAGACCGAAGAAGTCGTAGCGAATTTCTTCTTCCCGCACGGAGGCAGCCTTGGCGAGCTGCTGCGCAGGACGAATGCCGCCGGCGCAGAGGCCTACCGAATGGATGCTGGAATACTTGCTGAGAGCCTCCGCGATCATGCCGGAGGGATTGGTATAGTTGATCATCCACGCGTCGGGGCACAGGCGCTCCATCGAGTGAGCGAGGGACAGCGCCACGGGAATCGTTCGGAGGGCTTTCATCATGCCGCCGGGGCCGGTCGTTTCCTGCCCGATGAAGCCCATGCTCAGCGGGATGCGCTCATCCTTCACGCGCGCCGCATTTCCGCCGACGCGGTATTGGGTAATGACGAAATCCGCGCCGGGGAGCGCCGTGTTCCAGTGCGCATGTGAGGTGATGCGGGCGTGAATGCCGATGCGCTTTGAAAAGCGTTCCAGGAAGGAGTGAATGATGGAAAGGCGTTTCGTGTCGATGTCCACCAGCGCGATCTCTTCTACAGGCAGAATCTCAGACTTGCCGGAGAGTTCTTTGAAAATCTCCGGGGAATAGGGGCTTCCTGCGCCGACGATGACGATTTTCATAAAATGTGTCCACCTCCATGTTATTCTCGTTACGCAGATTATATCGGAATCGCAAGGGGGAGTCAATGGAAAAAGCCCTTGCAATTTTGCAGAATCACACGCTCTCGTGCGTCGGGCTGGGCGTGGAGGGCACGGATGCGAGAATGCGCATGGTTACCTGCGTGCCCTGCCCGAGTGTGCTTTCAATGGACAGGCCGAAGGCTTCCCCATAGATCAGCGCCAGACGGCGGTTCACGTTCACCAAGCCGATGCCGTGGCGATAGGTTTTCGGCTGTTCCACGGGTGAGCCGCTATTTTGGAAGGCGAGGTTCAGGCGCTCGAGGGTCTGCGGGTCAATGCCAGCGCCGTCGTCGGAGACGGTAAAGACCAGATGAGAATCCTGCATGGCCAGCCGCATCACGACGTTCAGCTTTCCGCTCGGCGGCATGCCGTGCTCGCAGGCGTTTTCGAGAATTGGCTGCAGCGCGAAGCGCGGAACGGACAGCTGCGCGGAGTCCTCCGGAAGCTGGTTTTCGACTGTGAAGCGCACGTCATAGCGCAGATGCATGAGCTGCATATAGTGGCTGATGAAGCTCAGTTCCTCGGAAAGCGGCCATGTAAGAGACCACTCTCTGAAGATCGGACGAAGGCACTCGGCCAGCTCAATCAGCATTTCAGCCACACGGTTGGCACCATTCAGTGTTGCGAGCCAGCGAATGGACGCAATGGAATTGTACAAAAAGTGTGGATTGATCTGGGATTGCAGCGTGCGCAGCTCAAGCTGCAGCTTCTCGTTGTGGTTGATCAGTTCCTTCCGGTGCAGCTCTTCGATGCTGGCGGCCATTTCATTGAACTGGCGGTTAATGGTGTCGAATTCGCGAATGTGGGTGCGGATGTGCAGGCGCGCGTCGAGACGGCTCTCCCGAAGGGCGGACATTTTTCGCGCGATTTCCGTGAACGGATGCAGGATCCGGCGCATCCACAGGGAATAGATGGTGCAGGAAAGAATCCAGATCAATGAGCTGATCCAGACGGTTTTGGCGGTAATCTGATTTACGGCGGCGGAATACTCCGACAAGGGGATCAGCTTGGTCAGCATCCAGCTGTCGTTGGAGGAGCGGCAGTAGATCATCTGATAGCGCTGTCCATCCATGGTGACCACGCGGCTGCCGCTGGGCTGGTCTTCACTTAGTTCGTCGGTGATGGAAAAGGTTCGCCCGACGAAGTCGCAGCCCTTTCCGGCGACATAGTGGCCATCCTTCCGCAGGAGCATAATCAGGCTGCTGTCGTCCGCAAGGGGCTGAATGAGCTCCATCAGCGCTTCTTCGCGGATGGACAGGAGAATGGAAAACGATTTTGCGCCCTGCGAACGGGGATAGGCGTAGGTCTGCACAGCCAAAATGGATAAGTTATTTCGGTAGTAGGAGGCGAATTCCAGCGGAATGGATTCAAGAAATTCCGTCTGCAGGTAGGAACCCGCAATGTGAAAGCTGGGCACGACGCCGCCGGAAATACTGTTGGCGACGGCGGCAAGCGTCTGGTTATTCTCGTTGAAGAAGACCCATTTGTCCAAGTGCCCGGAGGCATAGCCGTTTTCATCGATGAATACGATGCCGTTCGTGCTGTCTCCCTGTGCGGACAGGATATTTTCAATGACCTCGCGGAAGAGCTCTACCTGCTCAAGCGGTGTTGAATACGCGCCGGTCAGATAATCGCGCACACCGGCAATCTGCGTAAGGGCGAGCGCGCTTTTGCGGGAGGAAGCCAGCATGCTTTCGATCTGCCGGATCGAATAGGAAAAGGCGGCGATCGTGGCGTCCTCCTGCTGCCTTTTCAGCGTGGAGCCGTATTGCCGGGTTACAAGAAGTGTGAGCAGAAAGACCACTACGAAAATGAACAGGGTCGTGTAAACGATAAAGGTTTTGGACAGAGAGTACTTGTGCCGGAACGCTGCAAGCTTCATAGATTCCTCCAGCTGCTGGGTGACACGCCGAAACGCTTTTTGAAGCACCGGCTGAAATAGGCAATGTCGGTGTAGCCGCATTTCTGTGCAATTTCATTGATGTTGAATTCGCTGTTTTTCAAAAGGTCCTGCGCGCGCTTCAGGCGCAGGTCGCCCAGCAGTTCTGCAAACCGCATGCCGGTTTCCTTTTTCAGAAGGGTAGAAAAATATCCGGGCGACAGGTTTACATGCGCGGCGACGCTGGTCAGAGACAGGTCGCTTTCCAGATTGTCCACCATGTATCCGACGGCGTCGCTCAGCAGATGCGTGTAAGGCGTGACCGGCGCACCGGCAAAGGCCAGAATCTGCTTGTCGATGATGCTCATCATGCTGCGCAGCGACTGTGCTTTGGAAAGGTAGTGGTGGCAGCAGGTAAGCTGGTCGGGCGTGATTTTCCGGTTGTTCTGCGCCAGCAAAACCGTGACTTCGTACAGGCACTTTAGAACCTCCGAGCGGGGCTGTCCCAGAGAACGATAGGCGTTTTGAACCGCGTTCAGGTAATCGGAATACAGCTTTGGATCGAGGCGAAGCTGAGAAGCGCAGACCTGCAAATGCTCGAACCAGCCGTTGATATCGCGGTCGGCAATCTCGCCGTTGTGATCGACCGAAAGCACGGGCGTGTCAAACAGATAGGCGCGCGAGCCCAGCGCGAGCACGCGCTCAAGATACACGGGCATGCTCTCTAAAGAGATTTCCTCCGTGGAGTAAACGAAGCGCAGGTGCTGTGAGAAGTTTTCCTTTATGTAATTGTATACGTCGTTCAGCGCCTGAATCGGCCCGTCGATGGAGTCGGACAGGAAGGTGTTCGTGAAGAAAATCAGGCAGTGGTCGCTGATGAAATAGTTTGTTTCGCGGGTAAGTGAAAGCGCGTTTTCAATCAGATGGCAGACGCTTTTCAGCATCATCTGTTCCGTGGATACTACGTTCCGGTATACGGTCAGAAGGCCGGTGGGGGGAGGCAGAGGAATCCCTTCGCGCGTAAGGGAGGAAACCAGCTGCCGGTAGGTGACCGAATGAAGGGTCAGGTAGCGGGCGACGAGGTCGGCCAAAATCTGCGATCGATCCTGAGAACCGGTGGATTCAGTCACCTGCTCCAGACGGCTGAAATCATCCGTCGTCTTATCGAGGGCGTCGCGGATGTTATCCTGCGTCATGGTGGCTTTGATCAGGTAGGAGGAAATGTCGTATTGCATGGCCTCGTGCAGCGTGGCAAAATCCGTCATGCAGGAAATGACAATGATTCGGCAGGAACGGTCAAGCTCGCGGATCTTCTGAATCAGCGTAAGGCCGTCCATGCCCGGCATGCGTATGTCGGTGATAACGATATTGGGACGATGGCGCAAAAAGGCATAATATCCGTCGTTGCCGTTGCCAACTTCCGCCACCAGACGCATATTTCGCTTTTCCCAGTCGATTGAAACCGAAAGTCCCATGCGTACAAGCATTTCGTCTTCGACGATCATTACAGTCAGCATGGAAGATTCATCCTCCCCGTCCTTCTTCGCTGTGAACTGCTTGAAGTATAGCACACGCCTGCGGTGATTACAATGGAAATAGACATAAAATAATAGGTAGAATAAATAATAAACGGCTTAAAATTTGCATTATTGCGGAGGATTTGCACGTTTTGACGCTGAATAATCCAAATAAAGGAGCGCTCGAAGGACTGTGAATTGTGGGTTTGGATAAAAACCGAGTCGCAGAGAGCATAGACAATGCAGCCCGAAAGCAATAGAATGGAAATACGGAAACGCGGGGCGTTTCACGAAAGAACATAGAAAACGGGAGGTATTACCAACATGAAGGCAATTCTTACCAGGATACTGATCGCAGTCATGCTCCTCACGACGATTGCTGGTGTTCCCACGCTTGCCGAAGGCGAGAGAGAAACCATTTCAGTCGGATCGGCGTTCGTATTCCGCGACGGTTTCTTTGATGAGGACGTCGTGAAGGTGCTGAAGGACGCGCTGAACATCGAGATCAAGTACACGTTCTACGACGCGGACAAGTTCAGCCTGATGCTGGCGAGCAACGACCTTCCGGACATCGTTTGCACGACGCAGTCACATCTGGCGACGATTCTTGAAAATCACATGGCGTTGAACATCGACACCATGATCGATCAGACGGAATACATCGATTCCGAACAGTTTGCCGCGCGCAACGACGTTATGCGCGCCATGCTCGGCGGCGACGATCACGGGCTGTACTTCATTGCGCCCGGCCTTGGCCCGGAACGTGTGGGCGGCGGCAAGCTTCCTTCCCGCGGCTATGCGCTTCGCTGGGACTATTACAAAGAAGCCGGCTATCCGGCCGTTGAAAACGACGAGGATTATCTGAACGCGATGATCAAGATGGTGGAAAACCATCCGGAAACCGAGGACGGACAGAAAATCTACGGCATTGGCCTGCATAACAGACTGGATTTCTTCTACATTCGAGCCTGCTATCTTACCAGCGTCGGCCTGAATCCCTGGACGTTCAATGGTTATCAGTATATGGCCAGCTGGGACGACTGCATCCTGTATAACGGCTATGTCAATCCCGAGCGCTCTGCGTTCTGGACGGATATGAGCTTCTACAACAAGATGTACCGTGCAGGGCTGTTTGATCTGGATTCCTTCACGCAGACCGAGGAGGAGTACACGGCCAAGCTGCAGGCCGGTCGCTATGTCGGTGAGGTTTATAACTACAACACGCTGTATAACGCGCAGACGAAGCTGGATCCGGATACCATGGCGGGCATGGTGATCATCCCTTCCTCCGGTGCGTACGTGCACGCCAACAAGCTCAACATCATTGGTAACGCTCCTACGAACACCATCTTCATCTCGGCGAAAAGCAAGCACAAGGAAAAGGCAGTAGCTCTGCTGGACATGATGCACTCTCCGGAATACATCCGCACGCTCTATTCCGGCATTCAGGGCGTACACTGGGATTACGACGCCAACGGCAAACCCTATCTGTTTGACGAGACGATTCGCCTTCGCAGTGAGAACGGCGAGGAATGGCAGAAGACCGGCTTTGGCCGCAGCACCGTGGCACAGTGGAACATGGCGCAGCCCACGACCCGTTCCGCGAAGGATGGCTACAGCTACGAGCTGATGGAAGAAGCGGAATATCGTGCGCTGGGTATCGGCAAGATGTACGAGGATTACTGCGCATACTACAATGCGTCTTATCCGTCCGACGCCTGCATGCAGCGCGTGTATGCCGGCGAGGCCAAAGACCTGAGCGGCGACTATGCGCAGACGGTCGTATCCGGTATCACGGATATTCCCATGGACATCAAGCGCATCATGGACAATTGCAACGATATTCTGTACCGCAGCCTGGCCAAGCTGATTATGGCGGAAAGCGACGAGGAATTCGAAGCGCTTCGGGACGCGATCATTCAGGAGCTTGAGGACGCGGACGAAGAAACTGCCTGGGAATGGTGCGAAACCGAGTTTAACAAGGTGCGCGAAGTCATCCGTCCCATTTACGACGAGGCGCGCCAGGTATACGAAGCGAACTACCTCGGCAAATAACAACCGGAACCACTGCTGACCCGGCCCGGGCTGCAGCCATGGCCGCAGCCCGGGCGTGATTTGCACGATGGCGAAAGGAAGGATGAACATGCAAGTGACGAATGTGAAGCCGGCGATGCAGGGGAGAACGCGTTCCAGGGAGAAAAAAGCCTGGTCGTTGTTTTTCATGGCGCTTCCGCTGATGGCCCTTGTGGTATTATTTCGCTACATTCCGTTGTTCGGCTGGGTGCTGTCGCTGTTTGAGTACAAGCCGGGCACGCCGCTGTTTAAAAACACGTATGTAGGACTCAAGTACTTCCAGATGTTTTTTACCAGCAAGGACACCATTCGCGTTCTTGTGAATACGTTTGTATTTTCAGGTATATCGTTCTGCGCGCTGATTTTGCCGCTTTTGATGGCCGTGCTGCTGAATGAAATCGGCAGCGCCCGCTTCCGCAAGCTTTCCCAGACGATGACCACGCTTCCGCATTTCATCAGCTGGATCATCGTGTATTCTATTGCATTCAATGTGTTCGGTTCCGAAGGATTGATCAATCAGGTGCGCGCGTTCTTCGGCGCGAAAGCCAGTCAGCTCGGCGTGCTCAACGACATGGACAGCGTATACTGGTTTCAGAGTCTTTTAACGATCTGGAAAACGCTGGGGTGGAACGCGATCATTTATATAGCCGCCATTACGGGCATCGATCAGCAGCTGTACGAGGCGGCGACCGTGGACGGCGCGGGCAAGTTCCGTTGTGCGTTGCACATCACCATTCCGTCTTTGATGCCCACGTTTATCGTTTTGATGCTTCTGTGCGTTTCGAACTTCATCAATGTCGGCATGGAGCAGTATTATGTGTTCAAAAACACCTTCGTATATGACCGTATCGAGGTGCTGGACGTATATACCTATCGAGTAGGCCTTCAGCTGTACGATTATTCATATGCGACCGCAATCGGTATTTTTAAATCCACGATCAGCGTTATCATGCTGTTTATCGCCAATACCGTGGCAAAGCTGGTGCGCGGTCAGGGCATTGTGTAAGGAGGGATGAAGTGATGAAGGTATCCGTATCGCGCCGGGTGTTTCTCGGCTTCAATTATCTGTTCTTCGGACTGTTTATCCTTCTGTGCGTGTATCCGATATGGTACATATTCATTTCGTCGATCAGCTCCGGCTCCGGAGTAGGGCAGTTCTTCATTCCTATAAACCCTACGCTCAGCAACTATTCCAAGGTTTTCAAACTCGAGGGAATGGGCGTCGCGTTCCGCAATTCGCTGGTGCGCACCCTGCTCGGTACGGCTCTTACGGTGCTCGCCTGCATGTTTCTGGGCTTTCTGTTCACGAAGCAGGAGATGCCGCTGCGAAAGCCCCTGTATCGCATCCTGATCGTCACGATGTATGTTTCCGGCGGCCTGATTCCCACGTATCTCGTGTATCGTTCCTATGGAATGCTCAACAGCTTCAGTGTGTATATCCTTCCAACCATCGTGCAGGCGTACTACGTGATTCTGATCAAGACATTTCTGGAGCAGCTTCCGCCGTCGATTGAAGAAGCGGCCAAGATTGACGGCGCCGGTACATTCCGTATTTTCCTGCGGATCATTCTTCCGATGGCACAGCCGATCATTGCCACGATTGCGGTATACGCTGCCGTCGGTCAGTGGAACGCGTGGTTCGACAACCACATTTACACCTTCAACCGTCCGGAGCTGACGACGCTTCAGTACAAGCTGTATACCTATCTAAAGGAAGCGGAAATTCTTACACAGCAGCTGAAAATGTCCTCCGAGCTGGATACCGGCCTTATGGAGGCGCTGACGCCCAGAGGCGTGCGTATGACGGTTACGGTCATTACGGTGCTGCCGGTGTTGTTTGTGTATCCGTTCCTGCAGCGCTATTTCGTGAAGGGAATCATGATCGGCTCGGTGAAGGGCTAATCGGTATAAGAAAGGTTGGAGATTTCCATGAAGAAATTTCGAATGGCGATTATTGGCGCGGGCAATATTTGCCAGAGCGCGCACGTACCCGCGTATAAGAAAATAGACGATGTAGAAATCGTGGCCGTCGCCGACTGGAAGATCGAGCGCGCGTGTCAGGTTGCGGCGAATTTTCCGGGATGTAAGGCATATGAGACCGCAGAACAGGTTCTGGCAAACGAGGACATTGACGGTGTGGATGTCTGCGTGTGGAATCGTTCGCATGAGCCGGTAGCGATTGCGGCGGCGCGTGCGGGAAAGCATGTTCTGTGCGAAAAGCCCATGGCGGCGGATCTCGAGGGCGCGCTGCGAATGAAGCGGGCGGTCGAGGACGCGGGCGTGACGTTCATGCTGGCCGTGCCGAGAAGGTATCAGACGGATGTACGGCTGCTCGCGGATATGGTCGCGGAGGGCAAGCTGGGCGATATTTACTATGCCAAGTGCGCGATGATCCGGCGCAGAGGCACGCCGGTCGGCTGGTTCACAGACACGACGAAATCCGGCGGCGGGCCGGTGGTTGACATTGGCGTGCATTGCATCGACAATACGTGGTACCTTATGGGACGGCCGAAGCCGGTGCGCGTGAGCGCGCAGATTTCGCACGCGATCGGCAATTTCCAGACGAAGGGCGTAAACCGCTGGGTCGCGCTGGATCATGACGTTACGGCGTTTGACACGGAGGATTCCGCGGCCGGTATCGTGCATTTTGAAAACGGCGCGTGCCTGCTGTTTGAAACCAGCTGGGCGCTGAACTGCCGTGACCAGAGCTATACGCAGATCTGCGGCACAAAGGGCGGCGCGGAGCTGGAACCCCTGTGCATCTATACAGAAGAGGATGAATATCTGACGGACAAGCATCCCGTGACGATCAACATTGATCGATTTGAGTATGAGATTCGCCATTTCGTGGCTTGCGCCCGCACGGGGCGCAAGCCGGTTTCCTGTCTGGAGGACGCTCTGACAATTCAGAGGATTCTAGACGCGATTTATCGTTCGGCGCGTGAAAATCGGGAAGTGAGCCTTTAAGGAGGAACACCCTATGAGAATCGGATGCCTTGTGAATCTTCAAAGAAATGTGAAAGAGTCCTTCCGGGAGGCACTCGAGCTGGGATTCCAGTCGGGACAGCTTGTCGTGTGGGATCTGAACCTGTATACGCCCGAGATTGCGCGGGAGGTTCTCGACCTGTGCCAGAAGGAAAACTTCGAGCTGACGGCGGTATGGTGCGGCTGGTCGGGCCCGGTGCACTGGGGCTATCCGGACATGTACTACTCGCTGGGACTTGTGCCGGCTTATATGCGGGCGCAGCGGGTAAACGAGCTGCTGAAGGGCGCGGAATTTGCCCATCTACTGGGCGTGCGCGACGTCATTACGCATATCGGGTATTTCCCGGACGATCCGTTCGACGCAAACCACGTGGAAATCGTGCAATGCGTTCGCCTGATCGGGCAGACGCTGGCACAGCGCGGTCAGCGCTTCCTGTTTGAAACCGGCGAGGAGCTTCCGGTCACGCTTTTGCAGCTGATGCGCGAAACCGGGCTTGACAACCTTGGTGTGAATTTTGACCCGGCAAACCTGATGATGAGCGGTCGCGCCAATTCGCTGGACGCGCTTCGGATGTTCCGCGGCTGCCTGTATGGCGTGCACGCGAAGGACGGGCGCTATCCGGACGTGGCGAACGGCAAGGTAAAGGGAACGCAGACGCCGCTGGGAGAGGGCGAGACGCAATTCCGTGAAATCGTGCGCATGCTGAAGGAATTCGGATACGAGGGCGATATTACGATTGAGCGGGAAATCGACGACCCCGTAGTGCGCAGACGCGATCTTGCGCAGGCGAAGTGCCTGCTGAATGAGTGGATGAAGGAGGCGTAGAATATGTCGATTCAAAAGCTGCCGATTGCCTTGGAGATGTACTCCGTGCGAGAGGAATTTGCGAAGGCGCCGGAGGAAACGCTGGTGCGCATTCGCGAGATGGGCTACGACGGCGTAGAGTTTTATGGGAGTGAAGAGAACAACCTGCCGGCGGGCGAGTGCGAGCGCGCGTTGCGAAACGCGGGCCTGAAATGCATGGGCTACCAGCCCAACTGGCCGTTTGTCGGCCGGGATACGCTGCTGCGCACATTTGAATACTCCGCCGCGATTGGAAACCGCCGAATCGGAATTGCTTCCGCACCGGTGGATATGCTCAGGCAGCGCGATACGCTGGAAGCGGTAATCCGGCATCTGAACTGGGTGAATGACGAAGCCGTGAAGGCGGGGTTTGAAATCGGATACCATACGCACAAAACGGACTTCGTGGTGGTGGATGGTCAGACGGCGTGGAATCGCATCTTTGAGAATACGCCGGATAGCTTCAAGATGGTGCTGGACACGGGCAACGCGCTTGCCGGCGGGGCGTGGTCGATTCCGATTCTGGAGAAGTTCCCGCATCGTTCGCCGTGGGTGCATATCAAACCGTTCTCCCTGCGCGATCAGGGCGCGACGATGATCGACGAGGACGATTTCGATTGGAACCGTCTGCTGAAAGCGTGCGTGGAACTGGGCGGCGCGGACACGCTGACGGTTGAATACTCCAACAACCGCAAATACGCGCCAATGGACGCGGTGCGCATGTGCGTGGAGCATCTGCGCGCGCATATGAGGGAAACGGTATGAAGATTCACGCGAAGCGAGCGCTGATTCATGGAAAATGGCAGGAAAACCGCGTCGTTGAGATTTGCGGAGAGCGGATTGCATCCGTCGGATGCGGGACGAGCGGCGACATAAGCGTGGAATTCCTTACGCCCGGCCTGTTTGACAAGCATCATCATGGCGGCGTGGGCTTTGACTGCGCGGCTCCAGAAAAGGAAGCCTGCGCCGTGTGGCTGAAGCATCTGCTTTCGCACGGCATAACGGACGTGCTCTTCACGATCGCCACCGGCCCGGTTGAGGTTACGCGAAAGGCGGTTGCGTTCGCGGCGGAAGTCATGGACAGGCAGGCGAACGGAGAACTGCCGGGCGCGCGTGTGCGCGGCGTGCATCTGGAAGGGCCGTTTATCAATCCGAAGCGCAGGGGCGCGATGGCGGGCGAATACGTCCTTGCGCCGACGGAGGGAAACTTTCAGGCGCTCGTCGGTGAGCATGAGAAGATCATTCGCGCCATAACGGTAGCGCCGGAAATGCCGGGTGCCTGCGAGCTGGCGGAACGTCTGGCGAGCCGGGGAATCCATGTGCAGGCTGGTCATACGGACGCGGATTATGCCGGGATGAAGCGGGCGGCCGAGCATGGCTTCAGCGGTATTACGCACATGTTCAACGCCATGGCGGATATCGAGCACAGAAAGCCCGGCCCGGCCGCGTTCGGCATGCTGGATGATCGAATCTGCGTGGAAGCCATCTGCGATTTTGTGCACCTGGCCGAGCCGGTCGTTCGACTGATCTTCAAAGCCAAGGGCGCGGCCGGAATTGCGATGGTCTCTGACTGCGGCATGGTATCCGGCATGCCGGAAGGAGAATACACCCAGAACAACCACTATATTCTGGTGAAGGATAATCGCTGCTACTCTGCCAGCGGCGGCATATCGGGAAGCTATGTGTTTCTCGACTCAGGCGTTCGATGCGTGGCAGGTGCGGGGATTCCGATGGAGGACGCCTTTACAGCGGCTTCCGCGACTCCGGCACGCTGCCTTGGCTTCTCGAAAACGCTGGGTGATCTGGTGCCGGGCATGACTGCTTCGCTGGCCGGATGGGATTCGGGCTTGAACTGCACGTGGGCCTGCGCGGGGACGGACGCTTTTTCGAAAGCCTGAATGCGAGGGGAAAAGCATGTATTACGCGGGAATTGACGTGGGTGGAACAACGGTAAAGCTTGGAATCCTGAACGAGGACTGGAAAACCGTCTGGCGGCGGGAGATTCCCACACTTCGCGGCGACGCGGAGGCACTGAGCCGCGCGATAGCCGCGGCGCTGTTTGAGTCGAAGCTTCCGCTGCGCGCGGCGGGTATCTCCTGCGCCGGACGCGTGAATCTGGTTACGCGGCGCGTGACGGCGAGCAATCTGCGCTGGGACTCGGTTCCCTTTGCCGAGCATATGGAAACCGCGCTCGGATGTCCGGTTGCGATCGACAACGATATTGCCGGAGCGCTGATGGGCGAGTGGAAGCTGGGCGCCTGCGCAGGCGAAAAATACGTGCTGTACATGGCGCTGGGCACAGGCATCGGCGGCGCGTTTCTGATCGACGGCAAGCCGTTCCGCGGTTGGGATAATACCGGTGGTGAGGTTGGTCATATGGTTACACACACGGACGGACTGCCCTGCGTATGCGGCGGACGCGGATGCTTTGAACAGTATGCCTCCGCAAAGGCGCTGGAGCAAAGAGCCGGAGGAACACCGGCCAAAGAGGTTTTTGCGCGGGCCGAAAAGGGCGATAAAGCCATGTGCGACGTGCTGGACGATTACGTGCACGAGCTTGTGATCGGCATCGCCGGGCTTCTCAGCGTGTTCCGCCCCCAGTTAGTAGTGATCGGCGGCGGGCTAAGTCTGGCAGGCGAAGCGCTGCTGTCGCGAATCAGAGCGCAGCTTGCCGCTCGCTGTCCCTGCCTTCCGAAGCAGGACAAGCCGCGTATCGTGGCGGCCAGTCTGGGGAACGACGCGGGCTTCATTGGCGGCGCCATGCTGGCAATGGAAATACGATAAGGAAATCCCACCGGACTCCGCTTGACGCGGGGCACGGTGGGATGATTTATACGGCTTCCGGCAGGAAGGTGGGTGCGTTGGAGAGGGAGAGGGTGGCGCTGACGACGCATTTATGGGCGATTTTTTCCACGTGGATTTGGAGGCCGAAGGCTTCGAGGTCGAGGGTGGTGCCGTCGCGGGGGATATTGTTGAGGCGGCTGAGAATCAGGCCGTTCAGGGTGTCGAAGTCCGCGTCCTCGGGGAAGCTCACGCCCGTCGCGTCGGAGATTTCGTCCAGTCGGGCGCTGCCGAGCGCGCGCCAGAGGTTCTCGCCCAGCTTCTGCACGGGTGGTTCCTCGGCGGTATCGAACTCGTCGTAGATGCTGCCGACGATTTCCTCCAACAGGTCTTCCATCGTGACAATGCCGCCGGTCTGGCCGTATTCGTCGACGACGATGGCGATGTGCTGCTTTTTCTGCTGCATGTCCTTAAACAGCGTCGCGGCGCGCAGCGTTTCCGGCACGAAATAGGCCGGGTGAATCAGGTGCTCGGGGATGCGCGTGTCGGTGTCGCGGCGCTCGAGCAGGAACTCGCGCGCGTTGAGAATGCCGAGGACGTCGTCAATGTTCTTGCCGTAAACGGGAATGCGCGAGCAGCCGCTTTCGCGGATGGTCTTCAGCACGTCGTCCGGCGCGGCGTCCGCGGGTACGGCGACGACCTCGATTACGTGCGTCATGACCTCGCGCACGGTGGTTTCGCCGAACTCAAACACGTTGTCGATCCATTCGCCCTCGTCGCGGTTGATCGTGCCGCGTTCCTCGCCCAGATCGACCATCATGCGAATTTCTTCCTCGGTGACGGTTTCGCTTTCGGCCTCGGTCTTCATGCGGAGAAGCCGCAGAACCGCGTTTGTCGAGAAGGAAAGAAAGCGCACGACGGGCTTCATCACGGTCGCAAGGCTCGAAACGACGCCGCAGGAGAGCCGCGCCATCTTCAGCGGCTTCTGCATGGCGATGCGCTTGGGCACCAGCTCACCGAACACCAGCGTGAAGTAGGACAGGATGATCGTGATCAGAATGACCGAAAGCGTTCCCAGCGTTTTTTCGGAGAACAGATGGAAGCCCAGATCGTTATAGATCCAGTTGACCAGACCGGCCGAGAAGCTGTCCGCCGCGAAGGCGCTTCCGAGGAAACCGGCCAGCGTGATGCCGATCTGAATCGTGGAGAGAAAGCCGGCGGGTTCCTCGACCAGCTTCAGAAGCTTCGAAGCGGTCTTGTCGCCCTCCTCGGCCATTCGCTTGAGCTTGGTGGCGTTCAGGGAAATCACGGCGATTTCCGTCATGGCAAAAAATGCGTTCAGAAAAATGAGCACGGCCTGCACGAGCAGCTGCCGGAATATGTTCATGAATGAATATCCTTTCCAATTGTTTCTATATTTTTTGCACGCAAAAAGACATGACCCTGCCGACGAAAACGTCGACAGACCATGCCTCTATTCAAGCCGGTTCCGTGCTGCCGGAACTGTCAGAATCCATTCAGGCTCAAACCCCCTTCATAACCAGTATCCATTATAGCAGAAGGGAGGAGGCCTGTCAATGGGCCGCGCGCGTTTTCTTTCCTAACGCGTTCACGCTTGACAGAACCCGGCGCGGCGAATATCATAAAATCAGAAGATATGCGAGAGGTGACGGATATGGTCAGGCAGATGGTTTCGCGCTCGGCGGAGTTTCAGCGGTTTGAAACGATCAAGCGCAACCGCGAAAAGCGAACGCAGCAGAAGCTGGTGTTTGTGGAGGGCGTACACCCCATCGAGCAGGCCGTTGCGCACGGCTGGCAGTTTGCCGCAATGGGATACGCGGGCAGTCGGCGGCTTTCCGGCTGGGCGCAGGATATGCTTGCAAAGGCGCATCCAGAGATCGTTTTCGAGATGTCGCCGATGCTGCACGACGAGCTCAGCGACCGCGAGAACCCGTGCGAGCTGGTCGCGCTGCTGCGCCAGCGCACGGACGGCCTTGAGCGCATGACGAAGCGGGCGCGTGAAACGGCGAACCCGCTGTTTGTGCTGTTTGACCGTCCGCAGGGGCCGGGGAACCTTGGAACGCTGCTTCGCTCCGCGGACGCGTTCGGCGCGGCGGGCGTGCTGACGACCGGCCACGCGGCCGATTTTTATGACCCGCAATGCCTGCGCGCCTCGATCGGCACCCTGTTTGCCCGTCCGTTCGCCGCGCTGGAATCGATGCAGGACGCGTTCGACTGGATGAATTCGCTGCCGGTGCGCCTGAACGTCGTGGGTACGAGCGCGCATGGAACGTGTCTTTTGGATGAGGTCGACCTGACGGGGCCGACGCTGCTGCTGATCGGCAATGAGACGTTCGGCCTGTCGAAGGGCTGGAAGGAGCGTTGCGACGTGCTGGCAAAGATTCCGATTCAGGGCAGCGCGTCGTCGCTGAACGCCGGATGCGCCGCATCCATCTGTCTGTACGAAATCGACCGACAGCGCCGCACGAAAAAGTAAAATTCGGGAATCGCCCTGCGCGGTTCCTCTTTTTATGCGCAAAAAGGCCGCGACTCCGGAAAGGCAGTCGCGGCGAAGAGAAGATATAAGGCTATTCCCTTGCGGGAAGATGGACGGTCACGAGCAGGCCGGGGCCATTCGGTAATTGGGCACGGATGTCGCTGCCGTGCATGCGCACGATGGTTCTGGCAATGGAGAGCCCCAGCCCGGTGCCGCCGGTCGCGCGCCTTATCCACGCGGTAGAAGCGCTCGAAGATGTTTTCCAGCTGGTCGGCCGGAACGCCGCAGCCCTCGTCGCGCACGGACAGGCACGCGCCGTTCTCGTCGGACGCGACGGAAACGCGAATGGCTCCGCCGGTGGGCGTGTAGCGGGCGGCGTTGTCGAGAAGGATGAGGAGCAGCTGGCGCAGCAGGGATTCATCCGCGTATACGCGCAGACCGGCCTCCGCCTGCGCCTCATATGGATGCGCGGGGTCGATTTCACGCCGCTCCGCGAGCAGGTCGTCCAGAAAGCGCGAAATGTCGACGGCTTTCTTTTCCAGCGCCTGCGAGCCGTGGTCGCCGCGCGTCAGGAACAGCAGGTTCTCCGTCAGGTGGGTCATGTATTCCGTCTGGCGCCAGATGGCCGCCACGCATTTATCCAGCACGGCGGGATCGTCCCGTCCCCAGCGGCGGAGCAGCTCGGCATTGCCCTGCAGCGCGGCCAGCGGCGTGCGCAGCTCGTGCGAAGCGTCCTGCGTGAACTGCCCCTGCCGGGCGAACGCGTCCTCGACGCGGTCGAGCATGTCGTTCAGCGTCTGCGCCAGCAGCCGCAGCTCGTCGTCCTCGCGCGGAAGCTCCACGCGCGTGTGCAGCGAGCGGCTGTCGATCGAGCGCGCCTTGCGGATGATGGCGGAAAGCGGCGCGAGCATCTTCTGCGAGGCGAGCTTTCCAACGCCCAGCGCGATGAGCGCGCCGCAGACGTTCAGCGCCAGAAGGAGCCGCGCCAGCATCTCGAGGAATTCATATTCGCGGTCGATGCGTTTCACGACCATGAGATTGCCCGTGAATTCGCCGTTGATCAGCACGGGCATGCTCTTCGCCAGCAGCGCGAGACCGTTTTTCTCCTTGTGCATCACGATTTTCCCAACGCAGTCGGGAATGGAGGCCGCGTCTACTTCAAAATAGCCCGCCCGGCTCGCGACCGTGCCGTCGGAGGTGAGAAACAGCAGCACGATGTCGTCGTCCGTGCTCAGCTCCCACAGCACGTTCGGGTCGGTGGGGTCGTGCCCGTCGGCGACCTCTTCCAGAAAGATTTCCGTGATGTTGCGCAGGTTGCCCGCCAGCTCCGTGCGGCGGCGGTCGAGCAGAAAGTGCAGGGACGTGACGAACACGCACAGGGACAGCACGAACGTCGTCGCCGCGAACAGCAGCGCATGTGGTGATCGTGGCGGACGGCCGCCAGAGCGGCTATTCCAAGGGCATGACGCTTATCGAGCTTCAACACCTGTTCCTGCGCTATGGCGCGCAGATGGCCATCAACCTCGACGGCGGCGGCTTGTCGGAAATGTGGTTCAATGGCAGCATCGTCAACCGGCCGTCGCAGGGCTCGGAACGCAGACTGTCGGATATCCTGTATTTTTAGGAGGACTTGATGAAACGGCATCTGAAAATCGCGCTTGACGGCGCTGCGAAGGGCGTGGCGGTTCAGTATCTCGCCACGCTGGCGGCTTCCATCTGCCTGCATTTGGGCTACTTCATGCCGTATCCCGCCTTCCTGCCCGAGACGGTGGACGGCGAACTGCAGGCGGTTATCTGGATGGCGGCGCTGAGCGCGCTTCTCGGCGCGGGCGTGGCGCTCGCGTTCCGCAGCGTGGCGCATGCGGGAAGAAAACCCGTGCCCCCGCATTCGCCCCAGCACGCGCATCCAGTTTCGCACCCGCACGCAGCGCAGCACCATGAAAAAGGAACGCCGCCATCCCGGATGAGGTGACGACGCCCTTTGTACAATTTTATGGTTCTGTGGGAGTATCTGAAAAAGTGGAAGCTCAGGCAGCTTCTTCCTCTTCTTCCTCGGAGAGGTTCTCGGTGGCAAACAGGTTGATGGCGCTCAGAATTTCCTCCTCGCTGTAATCCTCGGCGATTGCGCCCACGTTCCAGTAGGCGTAGGAGCCTTCAAACCAGCTCTGCAGGTCTTCGACGTTCTCGGCGTAGCGGAATTCCAGATGCCACGTGGTGGCCATGGTGTCCGGAGAGAAGGCGAAGTAGGTGAACTGGCCGGACTCCGCGTCCTCGCTCTGATAGAAGATAAAGCCGTTTTCGTTCTCGAGATCCATCGGCACGTAGTTGTGACGGAACACTTCATTGCCCGCTTCGTCCACGCCGTAGATGGTGCTGCCGTCAACGGTGATCTTCTTGACGCCGCCGAGGTAGTAGCAGTTGAACTGCATGCTGTCCGGATCGGCTTCATAGGCTGCGATGGCTTCCTCGCCGTACAGCGAGCCCATGCAGACGTTCAGCAGATATGCAACCACGTTCTCGGCCGCGTCTTCGCCGACGATCGGCGTTACCACGTCCAGCCAGGCCTGATGATATTCATCCTTGGCAAACTCCGGGAACAGCTCGACATAGGTTCGACCGGACAGCTCGCTCAGGAACTCATCCTGCGCGGTCTCGGCTGCGCCGACGGACAGGAACGAGAACAGGCACACGAGGCAGAGGACGATGGAAAACAGTTTCTTCATGGAAATCCCTCCTCAGTTCGGTTAGAGTTCTTTAACCGACAGAGAGTATAACACGATCCCGCGGGAAAATCGATGGATTTTCGGTTAATTCTTGCCGGGAAGCGAGAACTTTTTCCGGTCGGCGCAAAGGCGAATCAGCCATGCGATCAGTGCCGCGCCGCCGGAAATCGCGAGTGCCCAGAGCGCGGACGCAAGCGGCGGCTGCGCGTGCACCCGCAGGAAGGGATAGGGGCCGTCGAACATGCCCAGCCCGTTGAGACAGCCGAGCGCCGCGCCGTAGACCAGTGTCGGCAGCACGGCCAGAGCGACCGCGCGCCGCGGCAGCGCCGGTTCGGTTTCGAAGAGCAGGAAGGATGCGAGCGTCAGAAGCGGACACAGCAGGTGCAGAGACAGCGCGGGCTCCTCGAGCAGCAGCTGGCGATAGCCGTCCGCGCCCAGATAGACCGGCGCGAGCACGAGGGTTACCACGAGCATCGTCAGCGTCAGGCAGCAGGCGGCCATGTATTTCAGAAGCCGCGCCCAGCGCGGAAACGCTTTTCCGTTCAGCAGCGAGCGAAGCTGAAGCACCGCCGCCAGCGCGCAGGCCGCCGCGGCGAAGAGGTTGCTGTCCTGCGTGTAAAACGGAAGCGTGCCCCAGTCCCAGAGGGGCAGAATCGTGCGCGCTTCCAGCGCCAGAATGGCCAGATTGCACGCGAACGCCGCGAGCAGTCGCAGCTTCTTCTTCATGAAATCCCTCCGACGCGCGTTGTTTGTTTTATTATAGCGGATTTCCGGAAAGCTGTAAAGGCAGTTTCCGCGAGATAAAAAAACAGACCGGAGTTTGTATTTAAAACAAAAATGCAGATAAAACAAACCGAAGTCTGTTACTGCGATGAGATAAAACGGACTTCGGTTTGTTTTATCAGCGTGGTTTATACTTCCAGCAGCACGCGAAGAATCTCGTTCACGAAAAGCCGATGCGCTTCGCGGGAGGGATGGTTGATGCTGTTGGCGAGCATCTCGGTGGTGTCGACGCCCGCGGCGGCAAGCGCGTCCCACACGCGGTAGGTATCGGCGACCGGCACGCCCTGCGCGCGGGCTTCCTCGCGGGCCGCGTCCACATAGCGGCGCAGGATGCCCTCGTTCTGCACGCGGGCGGCGTCCCTGGCGATGTCCCGCAGGGTGTCGTTCTCAAGGCGATGGGAAACGTAGCCGCACATGTGGTTGGGCGTTACCAGCACGCATTCCGCGCCGCTGCTGCGCACATCCTCGAAGATGCCCTTCATGGCTTCGCGGTAGCGGCGCAGGCCGTCCTCCACGTCGGGGTTCATGGAATCGTTCAGACCGAAGTTGACGAAAACCAGATCGGGCCTGGCGAAAAGCACGTCGCGCGCAAGGCGGCTGTGTCCGCCGACGGCGTTGTCGCCGGACACGCCGGCGTTGATCACCGCGGGCTGCGCGAAGGGGAACATGCGCCCCAGCTCATGCGCGACCAGCGCCGGGTAGGCGCTGCTGGCTTCGCACGCGGTGTCGACCTTGCCGGCTTCGTTGATAAAGACCTCGAAGCAGCCGTGCGTCACGCTGTCGCCCAGAAAGCCCAGCACGACGGGGCGCTCGCTGCGGAAGGAATTGTGGCGATTGCGAAGGCGTTCCATGACATTCATGCTCGTTCGTTCCTTTCCTCATCGGCGCGGTCCAGCTGACGGAACAGCTCGCTCAGCTCGGTGGGCGCGAGGTTGCGCCACTGGCCCGGCTTCAAAATTCCCAGTCGGATGTTCATGATGCGCACGCGCCTGAGCGTCTTTACGCGGTAGCCGAGCGCTTCGCACATGCGGCGAATCTGCCGGTTCAGCCCCTGCGTCAGCACGATTGTGAAGGCGCGCTCGCCGGTTTTCTTCAGTTGGCAGGGAAGCGTCGTCGTGCCCAGAATCTTTACGCCCGATTCCATCTCGCGGATGAACTCCGGCGTGACGGGGCGGTCGACCGTCACCTGATATTCCTTCTCGTGCCGTCCCGCGGCGCGGAGGATGCGGTTCACGATGTTGCCGTCGCTGGTCAGCAGCAGAAGCCCCTCGCTGTCCTTGTCCAGACGGCCGATGGGGTAGATGCGCCGGTCGTGGTCGATGAAGGAAACCACGTTGTTCGGCTCGTTCGGGTCGCAGGTGCACACGATGCCCACGGGCTTGTTCAGCGCGATGTACACGGGCTTCGACTGGCGCTTCACGCGGTCGCCCGCGATGGTTACCTTCATGCCGGGCAGCACGCGGTCGCCCAGCGTTCCGCGCCGCCCGTCGATCCAGACGCGGCCCTCCTCAATCCAGCGGTCGGCCTCGCGGCGCGAGCACTTGCCCGCGTCCGCCAGATACTTGTTCAGGCGTACGCCTTTTTCGTTTTCCATGGTGCTTTCCTGCCTTCTTTGGCCGTTTCGGGGAACGGCTCAGTTTTCTCCCTCGGAAACCAGCGGCTGATTGGTGATGATGCGCACCGCGCCGCCTAAGTTGCGAATGTCAAAATGCGTGCCGCCGCGGCCGTCCTCACCGTCCAGCGTCCAGTCCACATTTTCGCGGGTGTTGATTTCGATGGCGCTGGCGGTTGACAGGTGCAGAAGCCCCTCGAATTTCCGCTGCGCCACGTTGATCAGCAGCTGACTGAACTCAATGGCGTTGCGCGGCATGTCCACGAGCAGAAGCTCGAACCGGCCGTCGTCCAGCTGCACAAGGCTCTTGTCCAGCGTCAGAATTCCGGCCAGCGACGTGGTGTTGCTGACGGAGCCGAACAGGAAATCGCCGGAATAGTCTCCGCTGTCGGTATGTACGTCGGCGTACACCGGCTGAAGCTGCCCGAGGTTCTTCACGCCCTCGAGCAGGTACGCCAAGTGGCCCAGCACGTTCTTGATCGGCTGCGGCGTGGCGTAGGAAACGCTGGTGAACGCGCCGAACGACGCGGTGTACACGAAGTTGCGGCCGTTGAAGCTGCCAATGTCGAGCATGCGCGGCTGGCCGTCCAGAATGTCCTGCGCGGCCTGATCGAGGTCGCGGGAGAGCCCCAGCGTGGAGGCGAGGTCGTTCGTCGTGCCGCAGGGCAGGTAGCCGATGGGAATGTCCGCGCCGGATTCCAGAAGCCCGGCCACCGTTTCGTTCAGCGTGCCGTCGCCGCCCGCGCAGACCACGATGTCATGCTGCCCGGCGTATTGCTGAACGAGCTTGCGGGCGTGCCCGGCGTATTCCGTCGTCAGCACCGTCGGCACCATGCCGCCCGCGCAGAAGCGCTGAAGAATGTCGGCTAGCTTGCGCGCGACGCGGCGCTGCCCGGCGCAGGGATTTATGATAAAAAGCATGCGTTTGGTATTCATTGCATTCCACCTCCCAATTCCGTGGGATCATTCGGTATATCGCGCGAATGCACGCGCTTCGTCAGGACGGTCAGACCCCAAAACAGCAGAAAAACGGTCAGCACCGGCGAGCCGAACAGCCCTCCGGCTTCGGCACCGGTCAGAAACGGCTCAGACACCGGATACACGGGCGCGGCTTCGCCGAACAGGCGCGCCGCGGCGGAAAAGGCAAACACGCCCGCCGCGGCCGGAAGCCACGCGCGCGCTCGTCCGGCGAAGGCGTACAAAAGCCCGCCCAGCAGGAGCGCGTTCAAGATAAACATCCACGCCGTGCAGCCGCGCGCGTACAGGAGCCAGCCTGCTTCCAGCGCCGCGCCGATAGGCGGGAACCAGCGCCGTAGGCGCGGAGCGCGTACGGATTCAAACCGCGGCAGAACGCCGCAGATCCATAGCGCCGGATACAGCGCCAGACCCGCGTCGAGCCACAGCGCCAGCCATACGCCGCCGGCGGACGTTCCTGTCCGCCCATGCGATACGCGGGCGCTGCCCGTCAGTAAAAACAGCCCGATTTCCGCCCCCGCGGCCAGCGCGCCAAAAATCGGCGCCCACAGGAGCGGCTTTCGAAGGAAAGAAGCCAGCTTCGAAGCCGCGCAGCCGGGCTTCGGTTCGTCTGTCGACTCCGAAGAAACCTCGGAGCGCGTCCGGGAGGACGGCAGAAGCGCAATCAGCGCCGCGCAGGCCAGCGTGAGCGCCAGCCCCAGCGCGAAGCTGCCCGCGTTCGCGGACAGGATCGAGACGGCGTTCAGCCGGGAAACCAGCGCCGAAAAGCCGACCGTGCCGCCGATCAGCAGCACAAGAGAGACCAGCGCGGCGATCAGTGCGCGTCTTCTGTTCCGCTTCTGAAGAGCACCTCCGACAGCTTGCGTTTCGCGCGTCGGTCGACCTTTCTCGCACAGCAGAGAAAGGTCAGCGGTTTGCGCTTCGCGTTCCAAATCCTCGGAAGCCGCGGCGCGCGCGTTCTCCCTGCGACGGAAGATGTTCCGCATGCTGCGCTTCGCGTGTCGGGATTCGTTTTGCGTTTCAGGTTCCGGCATTTTGGAGACCGAAACGGTTGGTTTGCGTTTCATTCGACGACGCCGCGAATCAGTTCCGGCGTTTCGGGCTTTGTATCCGTGAAGCGGAACGCTTCGCGCGCCAGCGCTTCGGCGCGGGGAACATCCGAAATCTCCGAAACGTGCATGGTGAGCAGCGGCTCGCCCTTCTTTACGCGGTCGCCCAGCCGTTTTTTCATCACGATGCCCACGGACAGGTCGATTTTGTCCTCCTTGCGCTCGCGTCCCGCGCCCAGCGCCTTGGCGGCGTAACCGATTTTGTCGGTGTGAATGCCGGCCACGTAACCGTCCGCGTCGGAAAACAGGTCGATCTGCTTCGGCGCCTTCGGCAGACGATCGGGCTCGTAGGGTACGCGCGGGTCGCCGCCTTCGCAGGCGAACAGCTCGGACAGCTTTTTGAGCCCCTCGCCGCTGCGGATTTTTTCCTCCAGCATGCGAACGCCCTCGTCCACCGTGGACACGACGCCGGCCAGACGCAGAATGTGTGCGCCCAGCATGAGGGAAACGGTTTTCAGGTCGCCCTCGGCGCGGCCGGAGAGGATTTCAATGGCCTCGTATACCTCCAGCGCGTTGCCGACGTAGTTGCCCAGCGGCTGGTTCATGTCGGTCACCAGCGCGGCGAATTTGCGGCCGGTTCGGTTGCCGATGTCCACCATCGTGCGCGCCAGCTCGAGCGATTTTTCATAGGTAGGCATGATCGCGCCGCTGCCGGTCTTCACGTCCAGCACGATCACGTCCGCGCCCGCGGCAATCTTTTTGGACAGGATGGAGGAGACCACCAGCGGCAGGCAGTCCACCGTGCCGGTCACGTCGCGCAGGGCGTAGAGCACCTTGTCCGCCGGAGCGAGGGATTTCGTCTGGCCGATGATCGCAAGACCGTGCTTGTTTACGGTTTCAATGAAGCGCTCTGTGTCCATGCTCACGGACAGCCCCGGTACCGATTCCAGCTTGTCGAGCGTGCCGCCGGTGAAGCCCAGCCCGCGGCCGGACATTTTGGCCACCTTCACGCCGCAGGCCGCGACCAGAGGCACCAGAACGAGACTGGTCGTGTCGCCCACGCCGCCGGTGGAATGCTTGTCCGCCTTCACGCCGCGAATGGCGCTCAGGTCGAGCGTGTCGCCGGAGACGGCCATTTCCATCGTCAGGTTCAGCGTTTCCTCCGCCGTCATGCCATTGATGCAGATAGCCATCAGCATTGCGCTGGCCTGATAGTCGGCCACGGAGCCGTCGGTCACGCCGCGCACGAATTCGCGGATTTCCTCGTGCGTCAGCTCGCCGCCGAAGCGCTTTTTTATAAGAAGATCAATCACAGACATGGTCAGTCCTCCAAAAATCGCATAAGCGCAGACCGCCATGCGGCCCGCTTTTTGTCGTAGGGAAGCGTGTACGCCGGGCTGGTGGACGGCAGGCGCACAATCGGCCGCCCCTCCGCCAGCGCGGGTTTGAATTTCTGTGCCGCCAGACCGCCGTTCACCAGCACCGCGTGGATGCTCGGATGCGCGGCGAAGAAGGCGGCGAAGTCGTTGAGTTCCTCGCGGCGAATGGCGCTGTCCAGCGAGCCGTCCCGTTCGCACGAGACGATCACATCCCATAGCGCGAGACCGTGGCGCAGGAGCAGCCGCTTCTTCGCGGGAATGTCCTCCGGAAGCGGCTCGGCGAACACGTCGGCCAGCACGCGCCAGAAGGCGTTGCGCGGATGACCGTAGTAAAACCCGTCCTCCAGTGATTTCACGCTGGGCATGCTGCCCAGAATCAGCACGCGGCTGTTCGCGTCCGCTACCGGCGGGAAGCCGTAGATGCGCGCCATCAGAAAACCGGCGGCACGCTCGTTCGAGTTCGCAAGCCGGTCGCCTCCCACGTTCGTGTTCCGGTATTATTATAGCAAAAAAAGAGCGCCGACGCAATACGCCGGCGCGATTCAGCGGCCGGCGTTTGCAAAGAGGATGCCAAGGAATCCGCACAGGGCGGGCAGGAGACGGGGTGAGCCGCTTATGAACACGGCGGTCGGCCCATCCGCGCCGCCGATGACGGTCAGCGCGTCGGCCTCGTCCGGACTGACGGCGAAAACGTCCGTCGGGCCATCCGCGCCACCGATGATGGCAATGTTTGTATCGACCGTGTCGGGGGTGGTGACGAAAACTTCCGTCGGGCCGTCCGCGCCGCCGATGATGGCAATGTTTGTATTGGCTGTGTCAGGGGTGGTGACGAAAACCTCCATCGGCCCGTCCGCGCCGCCGATAAAGCCGACGGAGGAGACAGACGCGGGGAGCACGAACAGCATGGACAGCGCGATAAGAAGCAGTTTCATGGGAAAATCAGGCTTCCTTTCGAAGATAGCGGAACGGGTCGACGCGCGTCACGCCCATAGCGCGTAGGGCTTCGACGCTCTTCTGCACGTCGCCTTCCGTGTTATAATCCGGAATGAGCGGCACGCGCGCGAGAACGCGGTCGGTGCTTCCGGCGCGCAGGACGGCGGCGAGGTTTTCACGCGCGAGCGCGGCGTTCCCGCCGGTGTAGGCGTGATAGATGGCGGGATTCATATCCTTTATGTCTACGATATATTCGTCCAGCGGCAGCACCGCATTTTCCGGCGGCACGTGCAGGGACGTTTCGGCGCGCACCTTCCAGCGGCCGTTGACCAGCCAGATGAAGGCGCGGAGGAAGTCGGCGTGCATCAGCGGCTCGCCGCCGCCAAAGGTCACGCCGCCGTTCGTCGCCTGAAAGTACAGATCGTCGACGGCCAGCGCGTCATACAGCGCTTCCGGGGTATAGAGCCTTGCGGCGGCCGCGCCGTCGCGGGCTTCGGGGTTGAGACACCAGCGGCAGTTCAGCGGACAGCCGCTTACACCGACCAGCGTCACCACGCCGCCGCCGTCATGATCGATGCGATGGCGGCACAGCGCGTATACGGGCAGAAGCGCGCTCACGGCTGATAGGCTCCGCTGATGTCGACCTCGCCCATCAGCACGGTCGCCTCGCCGGGATCGTTTGCCTGCCGAACCTCGGACGGCCGCGTCAGCCGTTCCAGCCATTCGGCGACGGGCGTTTCCACGGAGCAGCCCGCCAGCGCGGCGCACAGTCCCACGGAAATTCCCGCCAGCGCCACGCGCTTTTTGAGCCTGGCGCGCGCTTCGAGCTTTTCGGATAGAGCCTTCAGCTCCGCGTCGCATTTCGGGCACGTGCCGGGGCAATCTCCCGAATGCGTGCAGGTGTCGGGTATGGGTTCAAAGCCGTTCTGAACGGCGATTTCATTTCGAATTTCGCGCAGCCGGGCGCAGGTTTCCTTTCCAGTCATTTCCATCCACCTCCCGCAGGTTGGACGGACGCGGGGCGGCGGTTGTTCCCGTTGGAACGCCGCCGCCCCGCGTATTTCCGTGAAATGAACAGGCTTTTCTCAGAACTCCATCAGCCAGACGGCGTGCGGGGGCATGGTGCCGGCGTCGGAAAGCGGCCGCCACTTGAGACAGGCTTCGCCGTCCTCCACCACGGAAAGGCGCACCGGCGCGGGGCAGCCCTCGAGCGTCAGCGCGGTTTCCGTGTTCGTCGTGTTCACGATCAGCGCGAGCCGCTGTCCGTTTTCGCCCGCCGCGGCCATGGCGATCAGCGGCGCGTCGGCTTCGCAGGCAACCTGCGTCCCGGCGCGGTACAGTGCGTTGAACGCAACGAAGGAATAATAGGTAGAAAACGGCTTCGCCGTGAGCGGGTTGAACAGGCCGCCGTAGACGGACACGCCGTAGCGCGCGTCATAATACATGCAGGCTTCCACGCCGGCGCGGTGCATGCGCAGGAACATCTCCGCGGCTTCGGCGGCGGCGCAGGCGGATCCGCGGCAGTGAATCGAGGGGTTCCATTCGTTCATAATCATCGGCACGTTCGCGAACCCTGCCGCGTCGAGGTGATGGCGGCAGTAGCGCGCCATGTTCTCCGTGTCCGCGGGGGACGCGTAGCTGTGCCACGAGAAGAAGTCCAGCGGGCATTTGTTCTCACCTGCGAACTTCAGGAAGGCGTGGAAGAAATCATCAAAGTACTGCTCGCGATCCGAGAAGCTTCGACCCGCCAGCCGGTTCGCCTCGGCGTAGAAGCCGCAGGCCGCGTAGCCGCCGATCTGCAATTTCGGGAAGCGCGCCTTCAGATATTTGGAGGCTACGTCGTACAGACGGAAATAGTCCTCCATCGAGCCCGACCACATCTGGTTGTCGCGGTTTGGAATGTCGTTGTCCGGCTCGTTCCAGATTTCGAAATAGCGGATGCCGAAATGGTGCCCGTTCGCCCAGCCCTCGTTTACATGGCGAATGACACCCTCGCACACGCGCGCCCACTTGTCGTAGTCGGCGGGCGGATTGGTGGTATAGCGCCGCAGCCGCTGGTGGTTCTCGATTGCTTCGCCAAGGCGGTAGAACGGCTCTACTCCGTTTTCCACGAGTCCCGCCAGCAGGTTGTCGGTGAATTCAAAGCAATACGCGTCCGGATCGGCGGGATCGCGCGAGAAATCGGGGAAGACGCAGGATATATCGCAGTACACGCCGCCGCCAAAATCGCCGCCCGCGTCGTGAGGACGGGAATAGGGAACGCCGGCCTCCTTCAGATAATGAAACATGCGGTTATCAATGCCAGTGAGCGGCGGCTGACCCACGCCGTGCATGGGACGCACGCGGCCGAGCGCGCGGTCAAAATCGATATGAAGCTTTGCCATGAGAATGCCCCCTTCTGATTGTATGGTATCAGTATACCGCATCGAATGTCAAAATACAAGGGCACCACCGCACAATTCGGCGGCGCGTCAGGCGATGTCTTTTCCGCCATCTGCGGCATGCAAATTCCTCGATTTACCTCCAGTAAACCTTCGAACTTTGCATTTGCATCTGACGAAAAATCCATTCGCCGGCCGACCACCTCATTTGTGCGGCGTTGCTCAAGAAGTTAACGCGAAAAAGGGTTGACAGAGTTGAAATGCTGTGCTAATATATTACCACGTTAGCAAGCTAAAGCAAAGCGACCGGCAAAGGAGAGAGAAAAATGAAAAAGCTGATGGCGTTGGCACTTTCCCTGATTTTTGTGTTTTCCATGACCGCGCTGGCGGAGGACGATTCGCTCAAGCGCATGACGGACAGCGGCAAGCTGATTCTGGGGCTGGACGACAGCTTCCCGCCGATGGGCTTCAACAACGAAAAGGGCGAAATCGTGGGCTTCGACATTGATCTGGCGACGGAGGTCTGCGCGCGGCTGGGCGTGGAGCTGGTGCTTCAGCCGATTGATTGGAGTGCGAAGGAAACGCTGCTGGAAAACGGCAACATCGACTGCATCTGGAACGGCATGTCCATCACGCCCGCCCGCGAGGAGAGCATGTGCATGACGCCCGCGTATCTCAACAACCGCATCGTCATCCTGACGAAGAAGGATTCCGGCATTCAGGAAGCGAAGGATTTGGCGGGCAAGTACGTGGCAGTGCAGAGCGGCTCGTTCGCCGAGGAGGTGCTGACGCTGGAAGAGTACGGCTATTCGGAGCTGTATGCTTCGCTGGCCGAGGTTACGACCGAAGCGGATTACCTGTACGCGATCATGAACCTGCAAAACGGCATGGTGGACGCGGTGCTGATCGACGAGGTCGTGGCGCAGTATAAGCTCACGCAGCTGGGCGACGAGAGTCTGGTGTGCACCGGCAGCCTGTGCGACGACCTGTACGGCATCGGCTTCCGCAAGGCGGACGAAGCGCTGGAAAAGGCCGTGTACGATACGCTGATTGAAATGGCGAAAGACGGCAAGGCGGCCGAAATCTCCAACAAATGGTTCGGCGCCGACCTGATCACGGACGTGCTGCTGGCAAAATAAGCCGGAGAGAATAGGCGGGAGGCCGGTTTCGGTCTCCCGCTGTAAACGGAGGAAAGAAACTTGCTGTTCAACGTGTTTTCAGACGCCGAAAAATTCAGCGATCTTCTGAAGGTGATGCTCACCGGCATTCTGCCGACGGTGCGCATCTTTGGCTTTACCATCCTTCTGTCCATTCCGCTGGGCATCCTGCTGGCGGCGGGGCGCGTGTCGAAGGTCAAAATTCTGCGCATGCCGATTTCGGTGTACATCTATCTGATTCGCTCCACGCCGCTGATGCTTCAGCTGCTGTTCAGCTATTTTCTGCTTTCGCGGCTCGAGTGGTCGCCGGTTCTGCGGTTTCTGTTCGGCGACAAGCGCGGCAGCTTTCCCATTCGCTGCATCATTTCCATGTTCTCGCTGAACTACGCGGCGTATTTCGCCGAAATCTTCCGCGGCGGCATTCAGTCCGTGCCGCAGGGGCAGAGGGAAGCGGCCAAGGTGCTGGGCTATTCGCGCCTGCAGTCGTTTTTCCGCGTGCAGCTGCCGCAGATCTTCAAAAACGTGATGCCATCCCTGACCAACGAGTTTGTGACGCTGGTCAAGGATACCTCCATCGCCAAGGTGATTGCCGTGAGTCTGGACAACCGAACCATATTGCACGTGGCTGAAAAGCAGGTGAGCGGCATGGTAAGTCTGGATCCGTACATCATGGCGCTGGTGTTTTTCCTCATCTTCAACGGCGTGGTGGAGCAGACCTGCAAATGGATTGAACGCCGCATGAACTACTACCGTTAGGAGGGCGCGAGGCATGCTGACCGCTGAAAACATATACAAGAAATACGGCAATCTGGAGGTGCTGCGCGGCGTATCGCTGACGGTGAACAAGGGCGACGTGGTGGCGCTGATCGGGCAGAGCGGCTCGGGCAAGAGCACGTTTCTGCGCTGCCTGAACCAGCTGGAGCGCGTCGACAGCGGCACGATCCGCATGGACGATCTCACGCTGTGCGAAACGCAAAACGGAAAGCTCCGGTATGCGAAGGAAAATGTGCAGCGCGCGATCACGCTCAAAATGGGCATGGTGTTTCAGTCGTTCAACCTGTTTCCGCATATGTCCGTGCTTCAGAACCTCATCGACGCGCCGATGCACGTTTTGAAAATGAAGAAGGACGAAGCCGTCGCGCAGGCGCGGAAGATGCTTTCCAAGGTGGGTCTCGCGGATAGAGAAAACCAGTATCCCTACCAGCTCTCCGGCGGACAGGCGCAGCGCGTGGCCATCGCCCGGGCGCTGTGCATGAATCCGGAGATCCTGTGCTTCGACGAGCCGACCAGCGCGCTCGACCCGCTTCTGACCAAAGAAGTGCTCGCCGTCATGAAGGAGCTCGCCGCGGAACGCATGACGATGGTCGTCGTCACCCACGAAATGGACTTCGCCCGCGACGTAGCCGATCGCGTGGTCTTCATGGAAAATGGCATCGTCGTGGAAGATAACCCGCCGGAAACCCTCTTCGCCTCCCAAAATCCGCGTACCCGCCGCTTTCTGGGGCTGGAGTGAGATGGAAAATGCCGGAGACTGAAAAATTCGCGCCCGGGGGTTGACAGGGGCGTGCGGAGGAAGTATACTATGGGAAACTTTGTTTGGAGGTGTTGTGTGATGAGAGAAATGGATACGGTGAGGGATTCTTTATAGTTACACACGCCGAAAAACAGGGATTGACGAAGCATTTGCATGCCCGGCACTCGCTGTCGGGCATTTTTATGCGCTTTTTTCGGCGGGGCAGCAGCGACCGAAGAAAGAGAGAATTCGAAGAAAATGAATGGCATATTGAGCCGATATGGCTATGAATGGTATTTTGGCAAAGAAGGAACGACGGAGTTTGTCGGCCGCGTCGTAACGGCCTACATGGGACAGGCGCGCGTGGCGACGGATGAGGGCGAAATTGAGTGCACCTACGCGCCGGCCATCGGCGCGCCCGGGCATGAGGACGGCGTATGCGTCGGAGACTGGGTACGGCTGGAGCCAATTCCGGGCGGCGTACGCGTGGCGGAGATTCTCCCGCGGAAAACCGTGCTGACTCGGCGGGCGGCGGGACCCGTGGATATGGAACAGCGGATTGCCGCGAACATCGATCGTTTTGTGATTGTGAGCAGTTTGAACGCGGATTTCAACGTTTCCCGCATCGAGCGTTACCTTGCGGCACTTCTGCCCGGCGGAGCGGAGCCGTTTATCGTTCTGAGCAAAGCCGATCTTGTGCCGGAACGGGAGGAATATCTTTCCCGCGTGCGTGAAATCGCAAACGGCGCCTCGGTGCTGTGCGTGAGCGCGCAGACCGGAGAGGGTATGGACGAGCTTCGCGCGGCGCTTGAGAATCGCACGTGCGCGCTCATTGGCATGAGTGGTGTGGGGAAATCTTCCATCGTGAACTTTCTGTCCGGAGGGACGAAGATGAAGGTCGGCGGCATCCGCGAGGACGACAGCCGCGGCCGCCACACGACCACGCACCGGGAGCTTCTTACACTGGATGGCAACATCGTCCTGATCGACACGCCCGGCATGCGCACAATGGGTCTGTGGGATGCGGGCGGCGTGGACGAGGCTTTCGCCGACGTTGCGGAATACGCCCGGTGCTGCCGTTTTCGCGATTGCAGCCACCGTACCGAACCCGGCTGCGCCGTGCGCGAAGCCGTGGAAGCCGGAATTTTGGATCCGCGCCGTGTGAAGAACTACCTGAAGCTTCAAGCCGAGGAAGCCCGCGCCGAAAAGCGCCGCGACGGCGTGAAGGAGAAGAAAAAGGCTTTCCAGATGAAAGCAGAAAAGGAAATGCGCAGAAAGGGCTGCAAATAGTGGTTGATAGCACTGTATCGAAGGGGAAACCCTCAAAACGGAAACTCCATACTGATTTCGTCGGAAATAAAAAATTTCAATAGAACAGCCCCGGGAGAGCGCGAGAGGGTGAAAACCCTCTCGCACCCCGTCACCCGAGGGGGTGAGGGGGAGCGGAGCGCCCCCATGTCCCGCGTCGTCGGAAACCAAAATTCTCGCCAGAACAGCCCCGGAGAGCTCGAGAGGGCCGCAGCCCTCTCGAACTTCCAATCAAAAGGATTTCCGCAGGAAATCGTATCCGCGTCCTACAGGGGGTGGCAGTGGCGGGGGAGCTTGCTCCCGCCGCCACATCCCCTTTATGCCCACCACATCTCGCCCTTGCTCTCGAAGATCATAACGTCCTTCAGCATGGCGATAGCCTTTTCCAGCCCTTCGGTGGGAGTCATCAGGCTGTCCTCGTGCTCGATGGAGATCATTCCGTCGTAGCCCACAAGGCGCAGCGCGCTCATCATGTCCTTCCAGACCTGGTGGCTGTGGCCGTAGCCCACGGAGCGGAAGATCCAGCTGCGGTGCAGCTCGTCGGCGTAGTGCTTCGTGTCGAGCACGCCGTTGATGGCGGTGTTGATCTCGTCGATCTTGGTATCCTTGGCATGGAAATAGAAGATGGCGTCGCCCAGGTAGCGAATCGCGGCCACGGGGTCGATGCCCTGCCAGAACAGGTGGCTGGGATCGAAGTTGGCGCCGATTTCGGGGCCGACGGCGTTGCGCAGCTTCATCATGGTTTCGGGGTTGTACACGCAGAAGCCGGGATGCATTTCGAAGGCAATCTTCTTAATGCCGTGGGCGCGCACGAACTCGACTTCCTTCTTCCAGTACGGAATCAGAACCTCGTTCCACTGATACTCGAGAATCTCGGAATAATCGTCCGGCCAGGGGCAGGTGACCCAGTTGGGGGTCTTGTCGTCCTTGCAGCCGCCGGGGCAGCCGGAGAAGGTTACCACGGTGTCCACATGCATTTTCTCGGCGAGCATGACGGCGTTTTCAAAGTCCTCATGGAACTGCCGGGCGATTTCCTTGTTGGGATGCACGGGGTTGCCATGGGTGGACAGCGCCGCGATTTCGAGGTTGTATTTCTTCAGGGTCGCGAGCATTTCGTCGATCTTCTCGGGATGTGCGAGGAATTCCTTGGCGTCACAGTGCGCCTTGCCGGGGAAGCCGCCGCAGCCGATTTCCACGGCCTGCACGCCCAGACTGGAAAGATACTTGCAGGCGTCCTCAAAGGATCTGTCCTGCAGAAGAACCGCAAATACGCTGAGTTTCATAGGTTTTCGCCTCCGGAATGATTGATCATATGTATTATACCCGAAATCCGGCGCGCGTTCAATCCCGGTTTTGCCAAAATGATGGACAAACGCGGACGCTTCGTGCTATAATTATGAATTGGAGGGAAAAATCAATGCAGATTCTATCAAACACCGATCCGGCGGGGCTGGCTCGCGCGGAGGAGAAGCTTCTTTCGAAATATAAGCGCCTGTTCCGGGAATATGGCGCCCTTTTTGAGGAATCGGACGCGACGCCGGATCTGCGTCTTTCGTGGGAAAATGAAAAAAGCGGCGCGGCGTTTGAAAGCCGGCCGCTGCCGACCACGGGGTATCGGGCGTATATTGAATGCACGCTTGAGGGGCGTCCGGAGATGACGTTCTCCGCGCTGGCCGCGCATGAGGAAAACGGGAAAATTCTTGTGGACGACAGCGTGGATGAGGAAACGCTGGATGTGATCGAGGACTGGCTGGACGCGCTCTGCGGCGGAGGAAAATAAAACTGGTATGGAAAATCGAGCCCGAATGCGGCGTTTGACCGCGCCCGGGCTCGATTGCATTTTGGGAAGAGATCAGTTTTCGGAGCCTTTCTTTTTCAGCGGATGCCGCTCGCCGTTTTCCTCCACGACGACGATGCTGTCCAGCTGGGCGCGCAGGTTGTGACGGAAGGCTTCGAGATAGGCCTGCCGAAGCTCGTGAAGCTCCTGCGCTTCCGCGTCGGTCAGCCCTTCGGTTTTATTCTTTTTCGCCAGCTCGTTGATGCGGGCAATGTTTACTTCAGCCATGGTTTCCTCCTGATTCGGTCGCCTGATACCGGCTTGCGGCATGCATGGCGTCCTTCATTTGCGAATAGAGCGCGCGATAAACGGCGGTGTGACGGCGATAGGCCGCCGCGGTCTCGGGATCGGGCCGCCGCTCGTCGCGGGTATGCACAATCTTTGCCGCGTCCGCGAACGAAGCGTATACGCCCGCCCCCACGCCCGCGGCCATCGCAGCGCCGAGCGACGTGGTTTCGCGCGGATTCACGTGAATGCAGGTGACGGCGCTGCACACGTCGGCGAACATCTGCGGCCATACGCGGCTCTTCACGCCGCCGCCGGACAGCGTGAGCCGGTCGACGGTCATGCCGTTTTCGCGCAGCGCGTCCACACAGTTGTTCAGCGCCTGCGCCACGCCCTCATAGCCCGCGCGCACCATGTCGGCGCGGGTGTGCGTAAGCGTCAGCCCCGCCAGCATGCCGCGCGCGGCACTGTCCCACCATGGGCAGCGCTCGCCCATCAGCGTGGGCAGGAAAAACAGGCCGCGCGCGCCGGGCACGGAGTCCTGCGCCAGCGCTTCAGCGGCGGGAAAATCGATTTCGCCGCGCTCGTTTGTCAGCCCCAGCACCGTTTTCAGATAGAAATCCAGCGCGGTGGCGGCGCATTGTACCGTGCCGCACACATTCACGAGATGCTCATCCATGTCGGTATAGTGGAAAATGCGCATCGCTTCGTCCATGCGCGCCGTGCGGCTCAGGCCGCATACCCACGCACTGGAACCGACGGTAAGATACGCCTGCCCGTCGGCGAACACGCCGGAGCCGTGCGTGGAGCACGGGCCGTCGCCCGCGCCGACGGCCACGGGCGTGCCCTCCCGAAGCCCCGTCAGCCGTGCCGCGGCGGCGGACACGCGTCCGCTCACGTCGTGGGACGGCAGAAGCCGGGGCAGCTTTTCAAGGTCGACGCCTGCGGCATGAACAACATCCTCGTCCCACGCGCGGGTATGGATGTTCAGCGCGCCGAACAGCGACGCGTCGGAATAGTCGCTTCGGCCGTAAACGCCGGTCAGAAAGCCATAGATCAGATCCTTCGTGTTCACCAGCCAACGTGCGCGGCGGTATACGTCCGGTTCGTGCGCCTTCAGCCACATCGCCTTGGGAAGGCCGTAGTGCACGTCCGGCCGGTTGCCGGTTTTCCCGTAAAACGCGCGCATGCCCAGCGCTTCCGTCAGATGATCGACCTCCCGCTGCGCGCGGGTGTCCAGATGGATGATGTTCGGGCGCAGCGCCTCGCCTGTTTCCGTCAGCGCGATACAGCCGTTCATTGTGCCGGTCAGGCCGACGGCGCACACGTCGTCCAGCCCGCCGTCCTCGGAAAGCGCGCGCGTCGCCCGTACGGCGGCGGCCAGAAGCTCCTCCGCCTTCTGCTCGGCCCAGCCCTCGCGGGGATAGCAGGTGGGATACTCGGCGGCGTACGCGCGCTTCAGCGTGCCGTCCGTGTGGAACAGGGAGCACTTCAGCGCGGATGTGCCGGCGTCCAGAGTCAGAATCGTAGCCATGAAAGGCCCCTCCTGCCGCGCGGGCGGCGAATCAATTGCGGCAAAATCGCTCGAACCGGCGACTTACGGTTTCTGCACGTGCGGGCAGTTCAGGTTCTCCACGCGGTAAATGGGCGCGGCCCAGCAAACCGCGTTTTTGATCACACGCTGCACGTCCGCGTTCTTATAGGTGGGAAAGCTCTCGTGGCCGGGCTGGAAATAGAAGATTCTCCCACAGCCGCGGCGGTAGCATACGCCGCTGCGGAAGACTTCGCCGCCCTCGTAGCCGCCGATGAACACGGTTTCGTCCGGCTCCGGAATGCCGAAGGGCTCGCCGTAGGTTTCCTCATGCTCCAGATAGATGAACCGGCCGATGCCCTGCGCGATCGGGTGCGCCGGGTTGACCGTCCACACGCGCTCGTAGTCACCGTCCTCGCGCCACGTGAGGTTGCAGGGCGTGCCCATCAGCTTTTTGAAGGGCTTGGACTCGTGACCGGAATGCAGGAAAATCGCGCCCATGCCGCGCTGCACGGCTTCTTTCACGTGCTCGGCGACTTCGTCCGGCACCTTGTTGTGCGCCATATGGCCCCACCATACGAGCACGTCGGTGTCCTTCAGCTTTTCCTCGGTAAGCTCGTTTACCGTGTCCAGCGTCACGGTGTCCACGACCACGTCGCCGTCCTCCAGAAAGGACTTGAGCGCCATGTGAATGCCGTCCGGGTATACCTCGCGCACCTTTTCCTCCGTGCGCTCGTGAACAAATTCATTGTAAATGGTTACGCGGATCATGTTGGTCACTCCTTTTTCAATCAATCGTCTGGATGATTATACCACAAAATTATCAGACCGGACAACTGTTTTCAGTCAATTTTATTCCACGTCGCAGACCAGCTGAAGATCGAACGGCTCGGCTTCGACCGCCTCCGGGATCGCGTCGTCCGCGAGGCGGCAGTCCATGGCGAGGTAAAACGCGATGGTTTCCTTTGAGCTGCACGCGGAGATGTACAACTGTTTCGCGCCGCGGGCGCGGGCTTCTGTTTTTGCGCACTCGAACAGCGCGCGGCCGATGCCGTGGCGGCGCGCGTCCCGCGACACGTGAAAACTGTCCACGATCAGGCGGTTTTTGTTCAGCGCGTTCGCGAGCATGACGAACCCGGCCAGCCGGCCGTCGAGCCACGCGCCGTAGACGATGTACGCGCCGGACAGAATTTCCGCGGCCTTTTCGCGCTTGCGCGCGGGCGACCAGTCGTCGGTGAAGGGCTCGTTCACCAGCCGGTATTCGCCGCCAAACTTCCGGTAGACCTCTGTGACCGGCTGCGTGCGGACGAAGCCGTCCAGCGACGAAAGCGCGAAATTGTCGCGCGTGAGCTTCTCAATGGTCATGCGATTTCCTCCTGTGCGGTCGGCATTTTGCGGGTAAGCAGCAGCGCCAGCGCCAGCGCGGAGAGGGCGGAGAGCAGCTTCCCGGCGAGCATCGGTAGAAGATAGTCCGGGCAGACCCCGGCGGTGAAACCGAGATGGTCGCCGAACGCGAACGCGGCGGACACGGCGAACGCGGCGTTCAGCACCCGCCCGCGCGCGTCCATCTGTTCCATGGAGCCGAAGGTGGGAATGCTGTTGACGAGCGCAGTGAACAGGCCGGTGACGGCGCAGGCATTGATGCCCATGCGCGCGCCGAGTTTTTCCAGCGGGCGCTTTAAAAGCTTCTGAAGCAGCTTCAGCATCGGAAACGCGCCCGCGAGCACGATGCAGATGTCGCCCACGATGGCCAGACTCTCCGAAAACGGCGTCAGCTTCCCGCTGAAAAGCCGTCCCGGAAGCTGGTGGTCGACGACGGCGAGAATCAGCGTCAGAATCAGGAACACGCTGAGCAGCCTTCCAAAGGCGCTCATCACGCGGATGCTGCCGTTCGGGAAGCGCAGCAGGCAGAACAGCAGCACCGCCGCGCACGCGAGCAGCGGCAGAAGGTTCGCAAACAGCACGCCGACCGGAAGCCCGGCCAGCAGACCCGAGACAATGCAGCCCACGGGAATTGTGGCGATGCCGATCAGCAGCCCGCGGGACAGCGCGCGCCGCGCTTCGGGCGTTTTGACCGTGGAGAAGGCGAACGGAATCGTGAACGTCATCGTAACGCCCATCATCGAGCACACGACCGCGCCCGCGTACCGGCCGACAGCCGCGTCTTTGCACAGGCTCATCGCCAGCGGATAGCCGCCGGAATCGTTGGCCAGCAGCACGCCCGCGAACATCGAGGGGTCCGCGCCGACGGCCTGAAACAGCGGCGTCAGGATGCCGCTCAGCCCGTCCGCAATCAGCGGGGAAACCGTGTTCATGCCGATCATGGCCAGCGACAGGCTGCCCAGCGTCATGAATCCTTCGCGAAAGCCCTCACCCAGCCCGAAACGGTTGCCCAGACAGTGATCCAGCCCACCCAGAACCAGAAATCCCAGCATGATCATCTTCAGCCAGTCCGAAAACGGCATTGCTCCTCCACGCCTTCCAGAGAGAATGGCATGCAAATTCCTCGATTTACCTCCAGTAAACCTTCGAAATTTGCATTTGCATCTGACGAAAAATCCATTCGCCGGCCGACCACCTCATTTGTGCGGTGTTGCCTTAGTTCTATTATAAAGCACCGCCTCGCGTCTGTGGGTTGCGTTGCGGTAAAATCTGAAAGCCCGCATGTCAGATGTTGACGTTTGCGCCGGGAACTTCTATAATGGTGGGTACAATCGAATCAGCAGCGCGAGGTGCCCGGCATGCGCCGGGTGAAAAGGGAAGCCGGTGCGAAGCCGGCGCAACAGCCATTACTGTGAGGAAGAGAAGAGCGTGCCGGAGCCATTGAACGAAGGTTCGAGAAGGCGGCACGCCGCCGGGCGGATTTTCCGGCGCTTCCGAGTCAGGAGACCTGCCGCGCGCGAAGAGGGTCGACTTCCCGGGCAAAGGGGAAGGCGGGAGACCGGAAACGGGGGACGCGCGCCGTCCGGCCGTCTGGTTTGAACGCTTTTCCACAGACAGAAGGGAGAAGCGTTGTTTTTATGCAGGATATGAGACACGGCGGCAACGTGTGGGACGAAGCGCGGCCGGGCGACTGGCTGGACTATTCGGCCAACCTGCGGCCGGAGGGAACGCCCGAGTGGGTGTTGGAGACGATGCGCCGGGCGATTGTGGACACGCGCTATTATCCTGACCGGCAGATGCGCGCGGCGCGCGCCGGGCTGGCCGCCGCGCTGGGCGTGGAGGAAGCGCGCGTGCTGCCCACGGCGGGCGGGGCGCAGGCGATCGATCTGGCGCTGTCCTTGAATCAGGGGCGCGTGCTCGTGCAGCCGCCCACCTTCGGAGAATACGCGGAGCGGGCGCGGGCGCGCGGACGGGCAGTCGCCGAAAACGGAAACGCGCGGCCGGGCGACACGCGGGTGCTGTGTAATCCCAACAATCCGACGGGCGAGGCCGTGGAGCCGGAGCGCGTGCTGGAGGAATTCCGTGCGCTGCGGGAACAGGGTGCGGAGCTGCTCGTGGACGAAGCGTTTATCGATTACTGCCCCTCGCATTCCGTGCGGAAATTCGTGCAGCCGGGGCTGACGGTGGTCGGCTCGCTCACGAAGATTCTGTGCGTGCCCGGCGTGCGGCTGGGCTATGTATGCGCCGCGCCGGAGACGATCCGCGCGCTGGAAGAGCGGATGCTCACGTGGTCGCTGAACAGCTTTGCAAGCGCCATCGCGGCGGAGCTACCGCTGCACGTGCGGGAAATTGAGAAGGACGCGCAGGCGACGGACGCGCGGCGGGCGGCGTTCGCACGTGCGCTGGAAGCGATGGGCGCGCGGGTCATGCCGTCCCACGCGCCGTTTCTGCTGGCGGATTTCGGGCGCGATATGACAGAGGTCGCGAAAAGGCTGCGGGCGCGGCGCATTCTGGTGCGCACCTGCGAATCCTTTGGTCTGCCGCCGGCGTATCTGCGGCTGGCGGTGAAAACGGAAGCGGAGAACGTGCGCTTTCTGGAAGCGCTGCGGGAATGCATCGATTACGGAGGATGAAACCATGCGTGGGAAGAGCATTATGCTTCAGGGAACGGGCTCGTCGGTGGGCAAGAGCGTGCTGTGCGCCGCGCTTCTGCGGATTCTGAAGCAGGACGGTCTGCGGGTCGCGCCGTTCAAGGCGCAGAACATGGCGCTGAATTCCTTCGTGACGAAGGACGGCGCGGAAATCGGCCGCGCGCAGGCCATGCAGGCGCAGGCCGCGGGGCTGGAACCGGACGTGCGCATGAATCCCGTGCTTCTGAAGCCCACCAGCGATCGGCGCTCGCAGGTGATCGTGGACGGCCGTCCCATCGGCAACATGACGGCGATGGAGTACCACGAATACAAGCCGCAGCTTCGCAGGCGCATCCGCGAGACCTACGACCGGCTGGAGGCCGGGGTCGACTGCGTGGTGATCGAGGGCGCGGGCAGTCCGGCGGAAATCAACCTGCGGGACGGAGACATTGTGAACATGTCCATGGCCGAGGCGGCGGACGCGCCGGTTCTGCTGGTGGGCGACATCAATCTGGGCGGCGTGTTCGCGTCGCTGCTGGGCACGGTGATGCTGCTGACGGACGAGGAGCGCGCGCGGGTCAGGGGCGTAATCATCAACAAATTCCGCGGGGACGTGAAGATTCTGGAGCCCGGGCTTCGCATGCTGGAGGAGCGCATTCACATTCCGGTGCTGGGCGTGGTTCCGTGGATGGACGTGGAGCTTGAGGACGAGGACAGCGTGACCGAGCGCTTTCACAGCGTGCGGCGCGAGGGCGATGTGAACGTGGCGGTCGTCCGCCTGCCGCACATTTCCAACTTCACCGATTTTCAGGCGCTGAACCTGATGGAGGGCGTCAGCTGCCGCTACGCGGAGCATGCCGGAGAACTGGCGGGTGCGGACATGATCATCCTTCCGGGCACGAAAAACACCATTGAAGACCTGCTCGAGCTGCGCCGCCGGGGCATGGATGCGGCCATCGTGCGCCACGCGCGCGCCGGAGGGCTGGTGATGGGCGTGTGCGGCGGGTATCAGATGCTGGGAACGGTGCTGCGCGATCCCATGCATGTGGAATCCCGCGTGCCGGAGGTCTCCGGGCTGGGACTTCTGGACATGGAAGTCACCTTCGCGGAGGAAAAGCGCACGCGGCAGGCGACGGGCTGCGTGGAGGACGCGGACGGCTGGCTTCAGAGCCTGAACGGCGCGCTGGTGGACGGCTATGAGATTCACGCGGGGCAGAACCGCTTCGGCGCGCGCTGCGTGCCGTGGATGCGCATCGGCGGCGAGGTGGACGGCGTGCGGAATGCGGAGGGCAACGTGCTGGGCAGCTACCTGCATGGCCTGTTTGACGACGGACAGCTGTTCGGCCGCATCGCCGCGCATATCCGGGAACAGAAGGGCATTCAGGGCGCGGCGGAAGCGCCCATGACCATGGAAGCCTTCCGCGAGCGGGAATTTGACCGCGTCGCCGCGATTGTGCGCGACAGTCTGGATATGGAAGCCATTTACGCGATCATACGGGGGGAACGCTGATGTGGACGGATTTTTACCTTGCACTGCTGGCGGGCTGCGCGCTTGACCTGCTGCTGGGCGATCCGGCGTGGCTGTATCATCCCGTGTGCGTCATTGGAAAATATATCAGCTGGTGTGAAAAGCGGCTGCGGGCGCGCGGTGGAAACCTGCGCCGAAGCGCCGTGTGGCTCACCGCGTCGACGGTGCTTCTGACGGCGCTGGCGGCGGGGCTGCTGGTGTTTCTGTCGGGATTGCTTGGGCGCGTTCCGCGGCTGATCGTCATGGCGCTTCTGAGCTGGATGGGGCTGTCCGCCCGGTGTCTGGCGCAGGAGGCGGTCGGCGTGGAAAAGGCGCTGGGACGCGGGCTGGACGCGGGGCGCAGGCAGGTGGCGCGCATCGTAGGCCGCGACACGGCGGCGCTGAGCGAGCGCGAGGTCGTGTGCGCGACGATCGAGACCGTGGCGGAAAACACGACCGACGGCGTGATTTCCCCCATGCTGTACGGCATGCTGGGCGGGCCGGCGCTGATGTGGGCGTTCAAGGCGTCGTCCACGCTCGATTCCATGGTGGGCTATCTGGACGAGAAATACCGGGACGTCGGCTGGAGCAGCGCGAAGCTTGACGACCTGCTGAACTATCTGCCCGCGCGGCTGACCGGCTGCCTGCTATGCCTTGCCGCGTGGCTTTGCGGGCTGGACGGCGGCGCGGCCTTCCGCATCATGAAGCGCGACCACCGCAACCACAAAAGCCCGAACTGCGCGTGGAGCGAAGCGGCGGCAGCCGGCGCGCTGCACGTACAGCTGGGCGGCACGCACCTGTATTTCGGGAAGCCGGTCGTAAAGCCGACCATCGGCGACGACCTGCGCGCGCCGGAGAAGCGCGACATACGCTTGGCCGTGCGGATGATGTACGCCGCGTCCGGGCTGATGCTGGCGATGATCACGCTGGCCGTGTGGGCGCTGAGCGGTCTTGGATGACAGTATGAAACGGCCGCGGTCTGAGAAATTCGTCAGACCGCGGCCGTTGATTATCTGATCGGGAATGCGGTTATTCGTCCACGCGCTTCAGCGTCACGCGGCCGAGAATCGTATCCTCGCCGATGACCTTGGCTTCGAGAATCAGCTCGTCCGGGAATTCCGCCATCGCCTGCAGGCGGTCGCTGTACATCATGCCCTCGTAGCCCTGCGGAATCTCGTATTCGCCGTCCGGGAGCGCCTCGCCGCCGCCGCTGCCGACCTCGTAGAGAATGCCACTGCCGTTCATGTAGTGGAAGCTGACGCCCATGTCCGTCTTCTTCGGCAGGTACGCATAGCTTACGTGCGCGATGGCCGACACACTGGTGGATTCCAGCTTCACGCCGTACACCTTCACGCGCTCGACTTCGCCGTTGTCCACGGGGACGTAGGATGCACTGCGGGTTTCTTCCTTCTGGGCGAGCGTGAAGCGGACGGCTTCCAGCCGCGTCTGTTCGCCGTTTACGGTGAGCGTGGCGAGCGCGTAGAAAACGGTATCGTCCGTCACGTCGTCCTCCGGCTCAATCGTCGCGCGAATCAGCACGCTGCCGTCCGGCTGCGAGATCGCGTCGAGGGAAGCACCAGAGGTTTTGCCCTCCATGTCAAAGCTCGGCCAGTAGTCGATGACGGTCTTGCCGTCCACGCGCCCCTTGATTGTCCGCGTCTCATAGCCGTTCGCGTCGACGGTCTTTTCGATGTCGTAAACGCCATCCGGCGCGTCTTCCAGCGTGTCGTTAAACAGCGCGTAGCGCTCGGGATCCAGCGGGGTCAGGCGGATGAGCGCCGTGATCTCGCCCTCGTCGCGCACGGCCTCCTCCACCGTCAGCCGCACCAGATCGTTGGCCGTCCTGCCAAGGCCGGTTTCGACCAGCGCTTCCGCGCCCTTGAGCGGGGGTACGTCCGCTCGGTCGAAGATGCCGAAGCCGCCCGTGGCCAGCGCCGCGCCGGCGAAAGCTAGCGTCAGAAGAACCGCCGCTGCGAGAAGGGTAGAAATCCTGTATCGTCTCTTCATGTTCATTTCCTCCAATTGCTCGAGCGTTTCCGTGAAGGCTCGATGGAATGCTTGATCCGGCTGACCGAAGGCGCGCTGCCAGTCACTCTGTTTCATAAAATCACTCCCTGTCGTCGTCCGTCAGAAACGCCTTGAGCTGCATTTTTGCTCTGCGTGCCCGCGATTTGATCGTTCCCTCGCGCTCGCCAAGCAAAGACGCGATTTCGCTCAGCGTGTAGCCCTCCATGTACTGAAGGATGACCACCAGTCGTTCCGGCGGCTTCAGCGACAGGATGGCGTCGCGCAGCGCGGCGTTGTCCGCGTGGGCGGTGGGCGCGGGGACGTTGATTCGTTCATCCAGCGCGCGCTGTCGACCCTGACGGCGCTGGATGTTTGTACATTCGTTGATGAAGATGCGCGTAAGCCAGGTATCAAAATACGCATCGTCCTTCAGACGGCCGCAGTGCCGCCACGCCTTCAGAAGCGCTTCCTGCACCGCGTCCATGCGATCCTGTTCCTCGCGCAGAAGGCCGTAGCCGATGCGGTACAGCCGCGCTTCGAGCTTCCGCGCGCGTTCGGTAAATTGCTGCCTGTCCATACGTGTTTCCTTTCATCCGGTACGTCGATCGATCGTTCCATAGGTTAGACGCTCCGCGCGCGGAAATGGATTTTGGAGAAAAAAATGAATTGTCTGATTTATTCTGCCGCGAAGGTGACGGACGGGGTTGCTATTTCCCTCCGGCTCTGATACAATGAAGAGGACAAAATACGGCAAAGGGGGCGCGTGACTTGTTTCAGAACGCGGCGGAGGTTCAGGCATACATAAAGGAAAACGGCATTCGCTTTGTGGATTTCAAGATGATCGATCTGCATGGCCGCTGGCGGCACCTGTGCATTCCGGCGGGACGGTTTGACGAGAGCCTGATGAAAAGCGGCATCGGCTTTGACGGCTCCAACTACGGCTACGCGGCCGTGGAAAACAGCGATATGGTGTTCATTCCGGACGTGCGCACGGCTATCGTCGATCCGTTTGTGGAAGCGCCGACGCTGACGATGGTGGGCGACGTGATGGTGATCGACCATCCGCACAACCGGCCTTTTGATCAGTACCCGCGCAACATCATCCGCCGCGCCGTGGAATTCATGCGCGAGGAGGGCATTGCCGACGAGATGATCGTGGGGCCGGAGTTCGAGTTCCACGTGTTTGACGGCGTGGCTTACGACGTGAAGCCTGACTGCGCCGGGTATCGCCTGACGAGCGTGGAATCGGCGTGGTCGGCGGGCAGCGAGGATTCGAACGGCTACCACGTGCGCGCGCACGAGGGCTATCACGCCGACCTGCCCGGTGACATTCACTACGACCTGCGCAACGAAATGTGCGAGGAGCTGGAGCGCTGGAACGTGCCGGTGAAGTATCATCATCACGAGGTGGGCGGCTCGGGACAGATGGAAATCGAAACCGAGCTGATCGAGGTGTGCAAGGCGGCAGACGACACGATGGCGACCAAGTACGTGCTTCGCAACTGCGCCGCGCGCAGCGGCAAAACCGCCACGCTGATGCCCAAGCCGATTCGCGGCGAGGCGGGCAACGGCATGCACGTGCACATGCTTTTGAAAAAGGACGGCAGGCCGCTGTTCTACGACGAAAACGGCTACGCGCAGCTGAGCCGCACGGCCATGTACTTCATCGGCGGACTGCTTAAACACGTGCGCTCCCTGTGCGCGCTGACGAACCCGTCCACCAATTCCTATCGCCGCCTGGTGCCCGGCTTTGAAGCGCCGGTTACGATCGGCTACGCCAGCGCGAACCGCTCCGCCGTAGTTCGCATTCCGGCATACGTCAAGAGCCCGGACAAGAAGCGCTTCGAGCTGCGCAATCCGGACGCGACGTGCAATCCCTACTTCGCCTATGCCGCCATCCTGATGGCGGGTCTGGACGGCGTGCGCAATAAGATCGACCCGGCGAACTACAACTGGGGGCCGTTCGACTTTAACCTGTTCGCGCTGCCGGAGGAGGAAAAGGCGAAGCTCACGCACCTGCCCGCGTCGCTGGAGGAAGCGCTGGACGCGCTGGAAGCCGACCACGACTACCTGACCGTCGGCGGCGTATTCCCGGAGCGCCTTCTGAATACGTGGATGAAGACCGTCCGCAAAGAGGCGCGCTACGTGGAAAGCTATCCCAGCCCCGCGGAATTTGAAATGTATTACGACCTGTAAGAGCCGATAAACCGACTCTCGCCCGCGGACGCGCAGCCGTGCCCGCGGGCAAAAGCATATCCCTACGCTTCAATCGTCGCCTGTGCGCCCCAGAGGTGCTTGCGGACGACGATCTTTTTGTCGATGCGGTCGCGCAGCTCGGGCATATGAGAGATGATGCCGATCAGCCGGTCGCCGTCGGCGAGACGGGAGAGCAGCTCGAGCGCGTTGCGCAGCGCGTTTTCGTCCAGCGTGCCGAAGCCCTCGTCGATGAACATCGCTTCCAGCCGCACGCCGCCGCTTTCCGCCTGCACCACGTCCGACAGTCCCAGCGCCAGCGCCAGCGAGGCCATGAACGATTCGCCGCCGGAAAGCGTGGTCACGTCGCGCCACTGTCCGGTGGAGCGGTCGAACACGTCCAGATCGAGTCCGGCCTGGCTGCGCCGGTCGCGCGCTTCCTCCTTCAGGCGCAGGACGAACATGCCGTCCGTCAAAAGCGTAAGCCGCTTGTTCGCCGCCGCCACGACCTGCTTGAAATAGTACTGCTGCACGTAGGTTTCGAACGTGATCTTCACCTTCTGCGACAGCTGCCCGCTGACGGCGCGGTATAAGTCGTCCAGCACCGCCCATTCCCCGGCGTGGGACGTTTGCAGGCGGCGCACGTCGCGCAGCTCCTTCAGCGCCGACTCGTTCAGCGCCAGCCGGCGCGCGACGTCGGCTTCGTCCCTGCGCAGCGCGTCCCGCTCGGCGTTCAGGTTCTGGAACGCGGCGGTCAGCGCGTCCAGATCCGCGCGCGCCTTGCCCGCGAGCTTGCGGTTCTGCGCGTCGATGCGGTCGGCCAGCGAACGCCGGTTCTCGTTGTGGGCGGTGATGCGCGCTTCCAGCTCGCGCACCTGATTCTCGGGAAGGCGGGCGAGACGGTAGTCCGCTTCGTCCGCAAATTCGTTTTCGGAAAGTAAGCGGGCAAACGCTGCCTGAAGCCGCACGCCCTCCTCGGTCAGACGGGCATGCGTCTCCGCGGCGCTCTGCCGCCGGGCTTCGCTCTCCGCGAGCGCGCGGCGCGTGCGCTCCAGCGCGTTGCGCGCGTCGAGCTCCGCGCGGGTGATTCGATTGGCTTCATCCACTGCCTGCCGGATGCGCGCTTCCAGCGCGCGGCGCGTGTCGTTTTCCTGAATGCCGCGCGCGGCAAGCTGCTTTTTCTGAACCTCCATGGCGGCGCGCACGCCGGAAAGCGACGCGTCGACCGCCTGAACCGCGGCGGCCGCGGCGCGCTGCGCCTTTTCGGCGCGTTCCAGCGCTTCGCGGGAGACGGACGCGTCGGCGGGCTTCGCCGGAGCGGGATGCTTCGTGGAGCCGCACACGGGGCACGGCTTGCCCTCGCGCAGACCGGCGGCCAGCAGGCCGCACTGGCCGAGGTAGTACGCGTCCTTTATGCGGGTATAGGTTTCGTCCGCGCCGCGGCTCGCGTCCAGCGACTGCACGAGCTTGGCCTTGAGCCTGGCTTCCTCCGCGGCGCGGGTTTCCAGCTCAGAAAGAAGCGGCAGGCATTCCCGAAGCTGCATGGCCAGCCCGTTCTGTTTCTCCGCTTCCGGCAGCGCGCGCTCCGCGTCCGCGTGGGCGGCTTCCAGCGCGGGCAGCGCTTCGCGAATCGCCGCGCACTGCCGTTCGGCTTCGGCCAGCGCCTTTTCAGCGGAGAGCAGCCCCTGCGCATTCTGGCGGCACAGCGCTTCGGCGGGGGCGATCCGCAGGGCGCGGCGGGCGCGGGCAAGGCGGGCCGCGTCGTCGTCGATGGCGATCTGGGCTTCGATCAGCCTGTCCAGCGCCGCGCGGCAGCGGTCGAGCAGCGCGAAGTCCTCGTTGGTATGCTTCGCGTCGGCCAGCGCGGCGGAAGCGTCGGCAAGCCGGCGGTCGGCGGCTTCCAGCCGGGACGCGACGTTCGCCCGCTTTTCGTTCTCGAACGCGAGCAGCCCGTCCATCGCCGCGAGCAGCCGGTCGGCGTATTTCGGCTCGGACAGGTATAGCGCGAAAGGCGCGCCGTCCGCGTAATCCGCGTCCACGTTCACGCGCGACGCGGCGATTTGCAGCCGCTTTTCCAGCGTGCCGCGCGCCTGCTGGGCGGCGGCGCTTTTCTCCTTGAGACGCAGCTGCAGCTGCGCATACTGGAACGTGCCGAACAGCCGCTGGAACAGGTCGCGCCGCTCGGCGGATTTGGCGTTGAGAATCTTCAGAAAATCGCCCTGCGCGATCATCACGGTCTGCGCGAACTGGTCGCGGGTCAGCCCGATCAGATCCTGCACGCGCTGCGCGATTTCATCCAGTCCCGACCAGCTCTCGCCGGTGTCGGACTGAAGCTCCGCCGCGTGCTTGCGCACGATCACGCCGTCGCCGCGCTTGCTGGCGCGGGTGTATTCGGGATTGCGGCGCAGACAGTAGTCGTGCCCTCTGTGGCGGAACGTCAGCTCCACCCACGTATCCTCCGTCTGGGCGGCGTAGTCCGAGCGGAAGGACTTCGCGGCGCGGCGATCCTTGCCGCCCGCGGCTTCGCCGTACAGCGCGAAGCTGATGGCGTCGAAAATCGTGGTCTTGCCCGCGCCGGTGTCGCCGGTGATCAGGAACAGGCCGTTCTCACCCAGCTCTTCAAAATCGATCTCCGTCGTGCGGGCGTACGGGCCAAAGGCGCACATCGTCAGCTTCAAAGGCTTCATCGCACTTCTCCTTCCAACTCCTTCAGAATCGCCGTGAGCATTTCAATGTGGCGCTCGCTGGGCGCGACGTCGTTGTTTTGCAGCCGGTAGAAGTCCGAAAACAGCTCCGGAATGGACTTGCTCTCCATCTGCTCCCGCGCCAGCACGTCGATATCCATCTTCGTTTTGGAATTGACCACGGAGAACTTCAGCATGTTGGGAAATACCGTTGAAATCGTCACGCGCGCGTCCGGCGGGGGCAGCTCGTCGTGAATCGTCACCCAAACGTAGTCCTCGGAGTAGGGCATGGCCATAACGTCCGAAAGCATGCCTTCCACGGTTCGCATGTCGTGCGGCGCGGTCAAAGGCACGGTGTGCAGACGAACGTCGCCCTTTTCGAGCATCTCAACCACCGTGACCGACTTCCTGTGGTTTACCTCGGAGAAGGAATACTTCATCAGCGAGCCGGCGTAGCGCAGGGTGTCGCGCTTCAGCCGCTGCGGGCCGTGGATGTGGCCGAGCGCCACGTAGTCGTAGTCGTCGAACGCGGAAGCGTCCACGCAGTCCAGCCCGCCGACGGCGGTTTCCTCGGAATCGCAGGTTTCCGCGCCGGTCACGAACTGATGGCACACGAGCACATTGCGCGCCGCAGGGTCGATCGGCGAATGCCGCAGAACCGCGCGCACCGCGTCCTCATAGGTCTCGATCTTCTCATCCGGGTAGAAGCGGCGCGCCTGAATGGGCTTGAGGAAGGGCAAAAGCCCGAAGCGCACCTCGCCGAACGCGTCCGAAAGCGCAACCGTCTGCACCGTGCCCGTGAATTCCTCGGACACATACACGCCCGCGTTTCGAACCAGCGCGGAAAAATAGCTGATGCGCTGCGCGGAATCGTGGTTGCCGCTGATGACGAGCACGCGAATGCCCGCCGCTGCGAGACGGGTAACAAACGCGTCGAACGCCGCCATAGCCTCGCTCTGCGGCGAAGCCTTCTGATATACGTCGCCCGCGATGACCACCGCGTCAGCATGCTCGGCTTCCGCGAGCGCCGAAATCTGATTCAGCAGGAAAATCTGATCCTCTAAAAAGGAAACCCCGTTCAGCCGCTTGCCCAGATGCAGATCGGCAATGTGCAGAAATTTCACGCGCGCGCCTCCCATTCTTTTGTGTGTAGGAACATGAATTCATTCTACCACGGCGCGAATCGCGTGTCAACCGATGAAAACAGACCAAGGTCTTCTTTTAAAAACGCTGTTCAACGGAGGAAGAATCTGTTATAATCGGTATACGGAGAATAGGAGGAATGCACATGAAAACCGCGTTGATCGGACTGGGTCGCATCGGGTGGCAGTATCACCTGCCGCAGATCGTGAAGCACGAGGGCTTTGAGCTTGCGGCGGTTGTGGACACGAATCCGGAGCGCCTGCGGGAGGCTGAGGTGGCCTATGGTATTCGCGGCTACGCGGACGCGGCGGAGATGCTGGTGAAGGAAGCGCCCGAGCTGGTCGTCGTCGCGTCGCCGACGGTGTTCCACCGGCAGCATGCCATGGACGCGCTGCGCGCGGGCGCGCATGTGTTTCTGGATAAGCCGATGGCCTGCTCGCTTTCCGAAGCGCGGGAAATCGTCGACCGCGCGAGGGCATGCAACCGGAAGCTGATGGTATATCAGCCGCACAGAGCCACGGCGGAGGCCGTCGCGGCGCGTCAGGTGCTGGAAAGCGGGCTGCTGGGGCGGGTGTATATGATCAGGCGCGCCAGCAACGGCTACAACCGCCGCGCCGACTGGCAGGCGTTCGAGAAGAACGGGGGCGGCATGCTGTCCAACTACGGCGCGCATTACATCGATCAGCTGCTGTATCTCACCGGCGGCGTGCCGGAGGAGGTTCGCTGCTGGCGCATGCGCGAGGTGAGTCTGGGCGACGCGGACGACGTGGTGAAGGTGATCATCCGCACCGCGAACGGGCCGCTGCTGGATGTCGACATCAGTCAGGCGGCGGCGCTGTCCGCCGAGCCGTGGCTGCTTCTGGGCACGCTGGGCGCGGCGAAGCTGGAAAAGACGGACGAAGGCGCGCGCTTCCTCGTGCGCTATCTGAAGCCGGACGAGCTTCCGCCGCTGGAGGCGGACGGGTGCCTGCTGGCGAAGGGGCGCAGGTATGATCAGGACGGAACGCTTCCGTGGCGAAGCGAGCGCTTTCCCGTGCGGCCGGACATGGCGGTGGATTTCTACGACCGCTGCCGCGCGTATTTCATCGAGGGCGGCGCGCCGTTTGTGCCCGTGGAGGAGACGCTGCGCGTGATGGAGATTCTGGAGGAATGCCGAACCGGCGCGCCGGTCAGGCGTGTATAAGCGATGCGAAGGGGACGAGGGAGGATGAACAAACGGCTTCTGATCGGCACGGCGAACGTGAGCAAGCTGCCGTATCTGATGGAATATTTCGAGGACACGGACATTGAATGCGTATCTCCGGCGGCGCTGGGGCTCGCGCGGTTTGACGCGCCGGAAAACGCAAAGACCGCCGAGGACAACGCCATTGAAAAGGCGCTGGCGTGGTATCATGCCGCGCGCATGCCGGTGCTGGCGCTGGACGCGGGGCTTGTGTTTCTGGACTTGCCGGACGACGATCCCGATCAGCCCGGGGTGCACGTGCGCCGCGCGCCCGGGTACGCAATGGACGACGAAGAAATGCTGAATTACTTCGCCGGCGTGGTTCACCGGCACGGCGGGCGGCTGAGGTGCGCGTGGCAGGATTCCTACTGCCTTCTGAAGGACGAGGAGCACATTTATTCCTACACCTTCGACCGGGAGATGCTGCTCGCGAACGCGTTTGACATGGTGGACGCGCCGTGCGCGGGGCGCGTGCCCGGCTGGCCGCTGAACAGCCTGTCGATTGATCCCTGCACCGGGAAATACTGGCTGGAGATGACGGAGGAGGACGAACGCCGTTCGGCGGAAATGGCCAGTACGGCGCATGCCGAAAACGGCGCGAAGCTGACGCGATGGCTTCAGGAGACGGCTTCGCGCATGCTGGAAACCGAATAAAGCAAAAGGAGGGAACACGGATGGACGAACGACTGACGCGGCTTCTGGAACAGACGCGCGACGCGCATCGGATCATGGAGTATGACGAGCGCGAGACCGCCGATGACCGCCTGCGCCGCAAGCCGGCGCTTCGCTCCCGACTGGTGGACGACTGCGAGAGCCTTGAAAACTGGAAGGCGCTCACGCCGTACGCGAAGGTGGAGCTTTCGGACGAGCATGCCTACGAGGGACGGCACAGCATTCGCTTCAGCGCGCCAACGAACCTGCCGGACTGGCTTCCCGGACGGGGGCGCGGGCGTATTTACGCGGAGCCGGGCGCCATGCGCGTGCTGCCGCACGAGGATCTGACCGAATGGAATCGTATCTCCGTGTGCGTGCGGCCGGAGATTCCCGGCATGCGCTCCGTGTGCCTGCGCGTGCAGCTGTATAACGAGGGCGACCATCCCGTGCCCGACCGCTACATGCGCGAGGGCGCGCACAACGTGAATCTGAAAAACGGCGAGTGGAACCACATCACCGTGGAGATTCCGTATCTGCACCGGAACGACGCGGTGGGCATCGCGCTGGAATACGACATGTGCGGCCACGAGTTCGACGCGGCCGATACCGCCGTATGGTACATTGACAAGCTCGAGCTTCAGTATGTGGAGCCGGAAATGTATGAGGGCTGGGTGCCCGGGCGCGGACGGATCGCGTTTTCCGGCAGCGGGTACCGTCCGGACGGGCGCAAGCTGGCCATTGCGGGCGCGGAGATTTGCGCCGAGCGCTTCCGCGTGCTGGAAACGGAAACGGGGCGCTGCGCGTATGAGGGCGAGGTGCGCCGCGAAAACGGGCTGGCTGTGATGGATTTCACCGCGCTTCGAACGCCGGGGCGCTACCTTCTGCTCGCGGGCGAGCTTTCCACGCGCGTGTTTCCCATCGACGAGCGCGTATGGGAGCCGTCGGTGTGGAAGGTGCTGAATTTCTATCTGTCGCAGCGCTGCGGCTGGGATGTGCCGGGTAAGCATCATGCCTGCCATACCGACCTGCTTCTGAAGCACAATGGCCGCGCGATCGTGGCCAACGGCGGCTGGCACGACGCGGCCGATCTGGCGCAGGGCATGAACAACACCTCCGACGGAACGGCGGCGCTGTTCCGGCTGGCGCGTCGGCTGAAGGGCGCGCAGGGGCTTGCGGCGCGGCTGTATGAGCGCGTGCTGGAGGAAGCGCGCTGGGGACTGGACTATGTGCTGAAGACGCGCTTCGGCGACGGGTATCGCTCTTCCTATTCGTCCACGTCCATCTGGACGGACGGCGTGATCGGCACGGAGGACGACATTCTTTCCGAGCCGTCGGACGATCCGTTCGCCAATTTCTGCGCCGCCTGCGCCGAAGCGCTCGGCGCGGAGGGGCTGAGGGAGAGCGATCCTGCCTACGCGGCGTACAGCCTGAAAATCGCGCGCGAGGACTTCTGCCTTGCGGAAAGGCGCATGCCGAAGGAAGAGGACGGAACGGTTCGCTATGAGGTGAACCTGTTCGCCGCCGCAGCGGCGGCTGCCGCGGAGCTGGTGCGCGCCGGTGCGGCGGAATTCGAAGAGCCCGCCGTGCGCTACGCGCGGCTGCTGATGGAATGTCAGCAGACGGAATGGCCGGACTGGGACGAGCCGATTCGCGGCTTCTTCTGGCGTGACCGCGGGCACACGCTGCCCAGCCATTTCGCGCATTTCTCCTGCGAGCAGTATTATACCGCCGGTCTGGCCGCGCTCGTCGAGGTTCTGCCGGCGCACGAGGACTGCCCGCGCTGGAAGCGTGCGCTGAGCCTGTACTGCGAGTACGCGCGCGCCGCGGCGGCGCACACCGCGCCGTGGTACATGCTGCCCGAGGGCGTGTATCATGAGAACGAAGCGATCGATTATCCGAAGGAGACGCTGGCCGACATCATCTGGGGCACCGGGGAGGAGCTGAAGGGCTTCAAGGATCAGGTGCATAACGGCATAGCGCTGGGCAGGGGCTATTACCTGCGCCGGTTCCCGGTCTGGTTCTCGTTCCGCGGGAACCTGAACGTGCTCCTGTCGCAGACGGCGGCGCTGGCCATGGCCGCGCAGGCCACCGGCGACGCCGATGCGCGCCAGCAGGTCGAGCGTCAGCTGGAATGGACGGTGGGACGCAACCCGTTCGCGCAGTCGCTCATCTTCGGCGAGGGATACGACTGGACGAACGAATACGCCGTGCAGCCCGGGCAGACGGTGGGACAGATGCCCGTGGGCATCCAGTCGCTGTGGGCGCACGACGCGCCATACTGGCCGCAGGTATGCACCGCAACCTATAAGGAGGTCTGGATCAGCCCGGCCAATAAATGGATGTGGACGCTGAGCGCCTGCCTGTAAACCAAAGCCGACCCGCCGGGGAAAATGCCTCCGGCGGGTGTTTTCAAAGGGGATGCTTGCCGCATAGTTTTGACGCATGCGGCAAAAGTTCTCGATGAAACGGCGATTTTGCGAGAAATTACATGTGCATCAGTTTATCGGTTCTGAGAAGGTCGCCTTCAATCATACTGAAGTAGATTCTGCGGTAATAAAGTATATCGCTCATGACAACTTCATCAGGAATCGTCGGAAATGCAGTTACACTTCCGCAAGCATGGAGCTTGTTCAGTGGAACCTCATCCGCTTTTTCTGCCCAGAGAATCGTTCGATACACAAAAAGATAATCATTCCAATTAGCACCACGCCAAAACTCGCCGTTTAACACAATGTCGGGGTTTGCGCGTATTTCCTCCATGGAGGATTTCGAGCGAAACGTGTAAACGAGCGGATGCACACCTGCGTATCTGTAAAAGTCAACACACAGAAATCCGATCGTGTAGCCTTTCAGCTCGGGGTTATCGGCATAGGCCGGGTCTATATCATAACAATAGATTTCGCCGACCTTCCACGTGCTTTCAGGTCTTTTCGTCCGCTTTTGTCTCGGTCTGCGTCCGCACTCGATGATCTTTTCTTCGAGCATTCGAATGGTTTCATCAGACAGAATGCCGGAGGATTTCCGAATTCCTTTGTAAAGCTCGGAAACAAGCTCTCCACTTTTCGGTATGAGCTTATATGCCGCCGTAAGCCACGCGATGGATTGATCGTCCGCGTCGGAATACGAATTCTTCAGCTTTTCTATAACTCGGCTGCACGCCGCCTTGTTATCCGTCTCCTCGGAGAAGATCGATTCAATATCATCGATTACGTCCAATGCGGTGTCGTTTTCACATAACCGGCTTCCCCAGCTTCCCACGCGCAGATCGCCTCCCATCAACATCTTTCGATTTTACCGCGGACAATTCTCCGCGGCGAAAAGCTGCAATTTCGCGTACAGATCTTCCAGAATCAAACGGCTGTCGATCGATTTGTACACGCGGATGGGGCGGCTGAGCCCGGTATGCACATAGACCTGCTCCTGCGTGATGTAGGGGGCGGGAACATAGTCAAATTCAAAGCGGTGTTCATACAGAATCAGTCCGACGGCAGGGCTGTCGCCTAATACCCACGTTTCACCTGTACGGAAATCGCTCTTTCGGGGAATCTCCTCCTGACTGTGGGCGATCAGCTGATCGAACAGATAGCGCCCAATTTCGCCGTAGGGCCGCACACGAACCTGCAATTCTGCTAAAGAGACAGGCATCATTTCATAGACGTTCTTTGGCACCTGCCACAGCTCGATTTTGCTGGAAAATACTACGTTTGCGGCGTTGACGTCGTTGCCCAAATTGAACTCCGGGCTCCCGGAAGGGTAAACGCCGCCGCCAATCCATATGGCGGTCAGCCGGTTTGCAATGCGGGGCTCCATCAGGTAGGCACTGGCCAAGTCGGTCAGGGGGCCGAGAAAGATAACGAACAGTCGACGCGGGTCGTCCTTCATGGCTTCGCGCACGATCAGCTCTGCACCCTCACTGACAACGGGAGCCGTTCTGTCGGGCAGGGCGTGGGGCGCGCCGTGGTAAAGCAAACCGTCTTTCGGAAGGTACATCTTGTCCAGAATGGTTTCCAGTTCCCGGTAGCTGGCTTCCATTGCATCGGGCACGCGATCGATGCCGAAATGCGCGGCGATTAATCCTACATTGTCCATCTTGGGACTCAGCAGCGCCTGCACAACGGCAAACTGGTCGTCGGCTTCGTTTTTTGCGTCGGTATCGGTGATCAGGCGCACCTGTTTCTCCTGCGGGACAGCGAATGCGTAGCGATCGTAGACCATGTTTCCCATCCTTTCTGAGAGCTGCATGGGCATTTGATAAAAGAAGCAATATGCACAAAAACGCAGGCATATTGCTTCTTCAATCATATTGCGAAGGGGATTACTTCATTGCCTCTTCCACGGCCACGGCTACGGCCACGGTCGCGCCGACCATGGGGTTATTGCCCATGCCCAGGAAGCCCATCATTTCGACGTGCGCGGGCACGGAGGAGGAACCGGCGAACTGGGCGTCGGAGTGCATACGGCCCATGGTGTCGGTCATGCCGTAGGAGGCGGGGCCGGCGGCCATGTTGTCGGGATGCAGGGTACGGCCCGTGCCGCCGCCGGAAGCGACGGAGAAGTACTTCTTGCCCGCTTCGAGGCGTTCCTTCTTATAGGTGCCGGCGGTGGGATGCTGGAAGCGGGTGGGGTTGGTGGAGTTGCCGGTGATGGAAACGTCCACGTTCTCATGCCACATGATGGCAACGCCCTCGCGCACGTCGTCCGCGCCGTAGCAGTTGACCTTGGAGCGGTCGCCGGTGGAGTAGGCGGTCTTGTTTACGATGGTCAGCGCGTGATCTTCCTTCACGTCGGCAGACAGGTAGTCGTACTTGGTCTGCACGTAGGTGAAGCCGTTGATGCGGGAGATGATCATGGCGGCGTCCTTGCCGAGACCGTTCAGGATGACGCGCAGGGGCTTGCGGCGCACCTTGTTGGCGTTCAGAGCGATTTTGATCGCGCCTTCGGCGGCGGCGAAGGATTCGTGGCCGGCGAGGAACGCGAAGCACTCGGTGTTTTCGTCCAGCAGCATCGCGCCCAGATTGCCGTGGCCGATGCCGACCTGGCGCTGATCCGCGACGGAGCCGGGGATGCAGAAGGCCTGCAGGCCTTCGCCGATGCAGCGGGCGGCGTCGGCGGCGGTCTTAACGCCCTTCTTCATGGCGATGGCGGCGCCGAGCTCATAGGCCCACTTCGCGTTTTCGAAGCAGATGGGCTGGGTGCTCTCGACGATCTTATAGGCGTCTACGCCCTTGGAATTGTTGAATGCCTTGACTTCTTCAAAATCCTTGAAGCCGTACTTTTCGAGCACGGGCTGGAGCTGAGGCATGCGGCCTTCATAGTTTTCAAACAGAGACATTCTTCAGCCCTCCTTTATTCTTTGCGCGGGTCAATCCACTTGACCGCGCCGTCTTCGGCCTTGAAGCGGCCGTAGGTGCCGATGTTCTTCTCGTAGGCTTCGTTGGGAGCCATGCCCTTTTTGATGGCGTCCATCATCTTGCCGAGAGAGAGGTACTGGTAGCCGCAGACCTGATCGTCCTTGTCCAGCGCGAGCTTGAGCACGTAGCCCTCGGTCATTTCGAGGTAACGGGTGCCCTTCGCCCTGGTGCCGTACATGGTGCCGACCATGGAGCGCAGACCCTTGCCCAGGTCTTCAAGACCCGCGCCGATCTTCAGACCGTCGTCGGAGAAAGCGGACTGGGTGCGGCCGTACACGATCTGAAGGAACAGCTCGCGCATGGCGGTGTTGATGGCGTCGCACACGAGGTCGGTGTTCAGCGCTTCCAGAATGGTCTTGCCGGGCAGGATCTCGCTCGCCATGGCGGCGGAGTGGGTCATGCCGGAGCAGCCGATGGTCTCAACGAGCGCTTCTTCGATCACGCCGTTTTTGACGTTCAGGCTCAGCTTGCAAGCGCCCTGCTGCGGCGCGCACCAGCCGATGCCGTGGGTGTAGCCGGAGATGTCCTTGATCTCTTTGGCCTGAATCCATTTGCCTTCCTCGGGAATCGGGGCGGGGCCGTGGTTGGGGCCCTTCGCCACGCATACCATTTCTTCTACTTCACGGGTATACTGCATGGTCTGTCCTCCTTTTTGACAATCGTCCTTGCGGACACACCGGCGCATACCGGGACGAAAACCGCCCGCGTGCCGCGCCGCATTGGATGCCTTCACATTATAGCATAAATACGCGCATGATTGGAGTATGCCGTGCGTAATTTGGCGGTTAAGTTCAGCCGTTATTTTCTTCCGGCGCGGATTTGGCCGCGCGGCGGCGGGCAAACACGCTGCTGATCAGGTGCTTGAACTCGCCGTAAGCGCCGAACCGTTCGAGCGGCTTGAACGCGACGACGAGCGCCTTGTAATACCATGCCTGCTCGCGGCGGTCGGCCTGGTTGAAGCGCTGCCACAGCCCGTCCTTCAGCGCGGCATACTCGCGGCTCAGCGCGCGCGCGTCGGACAGACGGTCGGAGAGCGCCAGAATCAGCTGCTCTTCATCCGCGCCCTTCAGGCGATCGAGTTCCGCCTGCTTGCGTTCGCGCCAGCCCGTTTCCGGGTCGGCGATTTCCGTTTCAAAGGAAACGAGATCGGCCACGTGCGCGCCGAAGGTCTTTTCGATGGCCTCCGCCGTCAGGCCGGGGCAGGTTTCCAAGGTGTCGTGCAGCGCGGCGGCGGCGAGCAGCGCCGGATCGTCCGTCATCGTCGCGGCGACGGAAACGACTTCCATCGGGTGGACGATGCGGGCGGCCGCGCCCGTTCCGCGCGCCTGCTGCCGGTGCGCCTCGGCGGCGAAGACGATCGCGCGGGGGAGAAGCTCCTCCGGAGCGATGGAGACGACGGTCTCGGCGGCTTCCGTCGCGGGAGCGGCCGCGGGCGCCGCGGGCTTGCGGCGGCGACGACGGCGGTGCCTTTTGGCCGCGGGCTGCATCTCTTTCTTTGCGAGCTCGAGGATTTCCGGCGTGGCCGGGAAGAAGGAGAACTTCACCGTGCACATCTTGCTGCCGCCGAATTCGCCGCGAATCAGGTATTCGCCGTGCGTATCGCATTTCGCGGGCTTGTAGAAGCGCGTGAGCGTGCCGATCTCGTCGCCCGACCATGAAAGCGGCTGCATGCACTGCGGGCAGCGCAGAAGGCCGTTGCAGGCTTCTTCCCACGCGGCCTGCTGGTTCATATGTCTGTGCGTCTTGCAGGTGAAAAGGGGCTTCATTTGCAGCGTGTCGCCCGACGCGGCGGTTTCCTTCTGCTTATTATAGGCCTCGACGCCGGCTTCGACGTTCAGCTGGTACATGCAGAACGCGGTGAGGATCGCGTCGTTCATCGCGTCGTGCAGCGAAAGGGTCACACGAACCTGCAGGCTCTCGGCCACCGTTTTCAGCGCCAGCGGGCCGTGCTCGGGCACCTGAGACGCGTAAATCTTCTGCGCGTCGTACCATGCGCACGACGGGGCGGGGAGGTCGAAAAAGGCGAGGTTGTTCAGGTATACGCGCCGGTCGTCCGGCCCCCAGCTGAACACCGCGTCCACGTCCTTCAGCCATTCGGCAAACTGGGGCGCGGCGGAAACGAAATCCTCGCCGGAGGCAATGTCCGCGTCCGAGATGTGGGTGAGCTTTTTGACATATTTGTCCAGACGGCGGCCGCCGCCCAGACGAATGAACATCCGGAAGGTGTCCACGGGGTTCATCTGATGATCCGTCTTGATCGCGCCGATCTGGATGATCTCCTCGTGCATTTTCACGCCCGAGCGGGACGTGGGCGTTCTAAGCGGATTGTGGTATTGATTCCATTCCAGATCGATCACAACGTAATACACAGAAAAGCTCCTCCCGGGCGGAAAATCTCAGTCTTTATTATAACACGCGAAATCCGGGAGTTCAATACAGGCAACAGAACGTTCATAAACTTTCGAATGGGGAAGATCAAATGCCAATAACTGAAAATTAATCTATTAAATATTAAAGTCAAATGACAGAAAGGTTGTAATAAATGGACGCGGCTGGTATAATAGGTGACAGGAACAAAACGCGAGACGGCGGTTGCAATATAGAGGTGAAACGCATGCAGACGGTGTATTCGACCTATTACCCCATGAGCAAAGTACAGGGAAAAAACGCGTTTGACAGGCATTTTAAGCGAAAAGATTCCTTTGAAAGGCCCGAAAAGCGCTCGCCCTATGACGACGCGTTCGATCGCCCGTCCGGAAGCGGCCGAAACGGTGGCAGGGATTCCGGCAGCGGAATGGGCTATATTTGTATTACAATTTTATTGCTGCTTTTGCTGTATCCGGTCGGATTGTTTTTCCTGTGGTCACGGAAAATCCGCTGGAGCGGCGGGGCGAAGTTTCTGCTTACGCTCGTCGCGGGTGCAGTTTTCTGTGTGCTGCTCGTGTTTGCCCTGACGTATAAGACGGAAAATCCCACCGTCAAGCGCGTGCAGACGGCTGTGTCCGACGCGTTCGACTGGATATACGACCAGACCGGCGGCGGAATCGATGCGGTCGGCAAGTGGGCGGGCGACCGCCTGAACGAGGCGAAGGACGTTGCGCTGCGCGCGTGGGACGGCATGGATGAGGACGTCGCAAGGCTGGGCCTTGAGGCCTACAGCCACGTCGGCACGAACATCGACGCTGTGAAAAATCGCCTGCCGCGCCTTCTGCTGAACCAGTTCAAGACGTGGATCAACTATCAGGAACCCGTTGAAGACACGGTTCCGATTCGTCAGGCGACGCCGGATCGGGGCGTGAGCGTGGTCGGCGCGACGCAGGCCTCTCCGGACGCGGCCGAGCCGCAGGCGCTGCCGACGCTTTCGCCGGCGGAAACGGGCATGCCGACTCCGACAGAAACGCCCGTGCCGACGGCCACGCCGATGCCTACCCCCAAGCCGGTAACGCTCCCGCCGATCAAGGAAGCGGCGTACGCGCCGGTGTACTTTACCGCCGGCGGAACCTATTATCACGAAACGAAGAACTGCAGCGGCATGATGAACGCCGTGTCTCATACGCTGGGAGAAGCGAAGGCGGCGGGCAAACAGACCTGCGAGAGATGCAATGTAACGCCCTACAGCATGCTGGACTGCGAGCACTATCTGTGGGTCGACGGACGGCGCAACGTGCATACCACCGACGAATGCCCGATTTTTACCGGCGAACGCTATACGCTTCTGCCGTTTGAGGATGTGTACGAGGGCGGCTATGTCTACTGTCCCACCTGCGGCGCGGACGTGTGCTATGAGTACATGGTGCAGAATGACGAGCAGTTCTCCCTGGACGGCGACGCCGATCAGGAACTGCAGGCGCTGTATAACTACGAACGCACGATCACGGTCTACTACAGCGAAAACAGCCGAAGCTACCACGCCGACACAGCCTGCCAGCGCATGACAAATTCGAAATACGTGCACACCCTCTACCAGGCTCTGCACGTAGATAAGAAAAACCGCTGCGGCCTGTGCCATCCCATTACAGAAGAGGAAGCCAGAAGTGCGATGACGGCGACGAAGCCGTAGAACAAACACAATAAATTTATAAGAAATGCGGACGGGGCATATGCTCTCGTCCCTTTTCATGTGAAAGAACGGGCCGTACGATAAGAAAGACGATTTTCGGGGTGGAGAGAGTGCCTCAGAAAAAAATAAAATTTTTTCGCGAAAAAGCGTTACTTTTTCGCGAGTTATGACATAATACAGTGTATGGTCTCGACGAAATCATACAGAATCCTGCAAATTGATTGGTGAAGGGGGAGAACAAATGAAGATGACGTGGTTCGGGGACGTTGAGGCGCATCGACGACCACTGACGTACTGGACGACCACGGCAATACAGAACGGCGGAAGGTCGTTTCTGTATCAGAAGTCGTTCGCAAACGGAGCAAGGGTAAACATCACGCAGGAGAAGAATGG
>SFHK01000113.1 GCA_004556395.1 Clostridiales bacterium | reverse complement strand
GTGGCCGTCCACCAGACGCGCGGTGGTATAGCTCGTGCCGAGTTCGATTTCGCCCTTGGCGTTCAGCTTCGCGCCGTGCGCCTTGCCGTCGTATTCCACGGTGTTCGGCTCAGCGATGATCCTGACCTTCCTGTCCTCGTCCTCGCTGTCGCCGCGCCTTGTGATCTTCAGGCCGCCATTCACGCGCGTGATGGTCTTGTACTGGTCGTTCACCACGGCGCCAGCCTCGTTGGCGATGGTCACGTTGGTAACGACGTTGTTGTCGTCCGCGCTGTCCGCAACGTTCGTTACGCTGCCCTCCACCGTCGCCGTCACCTTGTCGCCGGTCGGCAGGGTTGCGAATTCGCCCGCCGCCACGGGGTAGTCCACGCCGTCATAGTTCACGGTGTAGCCGCCGTCGGTATGCGGCTGGCCGTCGTACTCCCACGTGTGGCTGTTCGCGGTGACCTTGATTTCGGTTTCGTTCTTCCTGATCTCCAGCGTGCCGGGCACGTAGGTGATAACATAGTTCCTGGTTACGTCGTTGTCGTTTTCGTCAACGATGATCGCGGCGTTCGGCACAAGCCTATTCTTGTACACGCCAACCATGGTCTCGCTGCCGTCGATGGCAACCGTCTGCACCTTGTGGCCGGCCGCGAGGTATTCCGTCGTGTAGCTGGTGCCGACCTCGATCTGACCCGCGGCATTCAGCTTCGCGCCGTGCGGCTGGCCGTCGTAGAAGACGGAGTTGTCCGCGGCGGTGATCTTCACAAGGTTCTCCTTGTCCAGACCGCGTTTGGTGATGGTCAGCTTGCCATCCTCCACGACGAAGGTTACCGCCGAGAAGTTACCGTTCTTGTTCACGAAGCTGTCCTTCGTGAGTTTCATGAAGTAGTCGCCCGCGTCCGTGCCCTCAGCGTGCGCCGTCGCGCCGTCGGCAAAGCCGAAGTCCGCTTCCGTGTACAGCGTGTTGCTGATGCTCACGACCTCGTAGCCGTTCACTTCATGCTTCTGGCCGTTGTATTCAACCGTGTCCGTTTTACCCTTGATCGTCACGATCACGGTGTCCGGAGAGGTGATCGTCAGCTTGCCGTTCTTGTAACCAATCACATAGTTCCTGGTTACATCGCTGCCCTCAGCGTCCACGATCTTCGCGCCGCTGGGTACAAGCTTGTTCTCGTACTCGCCAACGGCGGTCTCGCTGCCGCTGATCACGACCGACTGCACCTTGTGGCCGTCCGCCAGATTCGTGATCGTGTAGCTTGTGCCGACCTCGATCTCGCCCGCCGCGTTCAGCTTCGCGCCGTGCGGCTGGCCGTCGTAGACAACGGTGTTATCCGCCGCCGTCAGAATAACCTTGTCGTCGCCCTCGCCGCGCCGGGTGATCGTCAGCGCGCCGGGTACGTAGGTGATATCGTAGTTCGCGGTTACTTCGACGCCGTTCCCGTCCACGATGACCGCATTGCCGGGAACCAGCTTATCCGCGTACACGCCCGCGTCCGTTTCGCTGCCTTCGATGGCAAGCGTCTTCACGCTGTGACCCTCCGCCAGATTCGTAACCGTGTAGCTCGTGCCGAGCTCAATCTGTCCCGCGGCGTTCAGCTTCGCGCCGTGCGGCCTGCCGTCGTATTCCACGGTGTTGTCCGCAGCGGTGATCTTCACCTTGTCTTCACCTGCGCCGCGTTTGGTGATCGTCAGCGTGCCGGGGATGAGGGTGACGGTCTTGTACTGTCCCTTCGTGTCCTCGCCCGCGGCGTTCACGATGGTCAGCTCGTCGATTTGGTTGTTGTTCGCCGCGCTGTCTGAAACGTTGGTCACCGTCTTGGTGATCTTCGCCTTCACGACGTCGCCGGTCGGCAGCGTCGCGGTCTCGCCCGCTTCCACCTTGTAGTCCACGCCGTCATAGTTCACGGTGTAGCCGCCGTCGGAATGGGGCTGGCCGTCGTACTCCCACGTGTGGCTGTTCGCGGTGACGGTGATGGCCTTCTCGTTCTGAGTGACCTTCAGCTCGCCGGGCTGGTAGGTGATGGTGTAGTTCTGGGCAAGCGTATTGTCCTTCAGAGTGTGACCGGTGATGGTGTTGGCGCTGGCGCCGACGAGCGTCTGGCTGCCAGCGATCGTCACGGTGGCAAGGCCTTCTCCGTCCACAAACGCGCCCTTGGTGATCGTGTAGTTGCTGTTGGTCAGCGGCGTGCCGTCGTACGCCTTGCTGGCGCTGGCCGCCGTCAGCTCGATTGCAACCGGCGTTACCGTCAGCTTACCAATAATGGACTTGCCGAAGGTGTAGCTCGTGGTCACGTCGGTTTCGCCGCGCATGACTACGTAGCTCGTTACCACGTTGTCGCTGCTGCCGACGTCCGTCTGGCTGCCCTCGACAACCGCGATCAGAACGTCGCCCTCCACCAGCGCGCCCGCGTGGGTGAAGCCGTTATTCGTCAGCGGCGCGCCGTCGTAAACCTTCTCGTCGCTGTTCGCGGTGACGGTAATGGTCTTGCCCTCACCCTCGCGCTTCGTGATGGACAGCTTGCCTTCGTCCTTGGAGATGGTATAGTTCGTCTCCTTGAAGTTCGCGCCTTCGGTGTAGGTGATCGCGTTGGTC
>SFHK01000009.1 GCA_004556395.1 Clostridiales bacterium | reverse complement strand
TAGCAATGCGCACTTCTATGATGTACATGCTCGTGGATACTGGGGAGGAATTAATTAAGGCATCACCGCACAATTCGGCGGCGCGTCGGGCGAAGTCTTTTCCGCCATCTGCGGCATGCAAATTCCTCGATTTATCTCCAGTAAACCTTCGAAATTTGCATTTGCATTTGACGAAAAATCCATTCGCCGGACGATCACCTCATTTGTGCGGCGCTGCCTTAAGGGTTTGTCGAAGAGATATGGTAAAGAACAATAGCTAACTAAACGGAAGAAGAGGCGTATGGCATGAAGAGAAAAATTCACGGAAAGACGGTTCTGAATCTGGCGCTTTACGCGGCGCTGGGGTGCTTGCTGATTCTGCTGTTAAGCGGGGCGAGCCGGGAGCGGCTGTTGCGGGAAAAGACGTCGAATCCGTATTCCGAGAGGGCGATTACGGTGGCGTTTCCTGACGACGGAGGGGAGACAGTGAAGCGCCTGCTGGCGGACGAGCGCCTACCGGAGGTGGAGCTGCTGTACTCCGACGGGCAGCTTCTGGGCTGCAACGGGAAGGCGCTTGCGTCGGAGCGGCTTCATCTGCTGTCCGGTCAGATACTCGACGAGGACGCGAGCGACGCGCCGGGCGCGATGATCGGCAAGGGGCTTCAGGGAGATGTGGACGAGGAGAACCGGATCGGCGTGCTGAGAAGCCGGCTTCCGGTGACGGGCGTTCTGGGCTATGAGGAGCTGTACACGCAGATGGATTACCGGATCGTCGTGCCGCTGTCCTATCTGTGCGAGGAGATGGGCTATGCGCTTCCTTCGCTGATTGTGGACGGCACGGCGGCGGAGATGGAGCGGTTCCGGATGCTGCTGGCGGCGGATTACGAGAAGGAATGCTCCGTGCAGCCGGTGAAGGAGGTCGGCCTTCGAGAGGTGTATCAGATCAGGAAGGCGGACAACCAGGTGACGCTCTGGATGGCCGGATTCGTGATGCTGTTTGCGCTGTTTGAGCACGTGCTGATGGTGCTTCAGAGCGCGGACAGCTGCGCGGCGTTCCTCACGCTGGGCTACGGAAGCCGGGCGCTGAACCGGTATTTCGTGCGCAAGCAGGTGAGATGGAAGCTGGCGGGGCTTGCGGCCGGGTGCCTTTTGACGGCGTTGCTGATGCGCTACAGCCTGCTCGGCACGGCGGCCGTGTGCTGCCTGATCGGCGCGGAATTGTTGCTTGGCACGCGGATGGCGGCGGGCAAAATCGTTCGAAACGCGGTGAGGGGGTAAGCGGAGATGACTGAATTTCAGAAAACGATTGAAAAGCATCCATTCCTCACTATGTCCTTTCTGCTGCTTCTCACAGTCGCGCTTTTATTTGAAAACGTGCTGATGAACGACGCGATTCATGTGAACCGGCAGGATCAAAAGCTGCAAAGCTGGACGGACAAGCACTTTTACACGCTGACGGACACGGTATCGCAGGAGGAGGCCGCGCTGTGGAAGTCGGACGATTGCATCCTGCGGATGAAGAGCGTGGTCGACGCGTTCGAAGAGGCCTACGGCTATTGCGTTTACGGGCAGCAGCAGATATCGATAGAAGGACTTCGCATGCCGGATGAATTCTATTACCCTTTGCGCAGAGATGCGCAGGGCAACAAGCTTTATGAGGATGCGGAGCTGATTTGCCGTCAGGTTAACTCGTATGCATGGGATCTTTTCCAGATGCAGACGGTGGAGGGGCGCGGTTTGCAGCCGGGGGATTATGAATACGAGGACGAAATTCCGGTCGTGCTTGGAAATGCGTACAGCGGATATTTGAAGGTTGGGGATGTGCTGGAAAGTGTCGGGCGGCGGCTGAAGGTCGTGGGCATTTTGCAGCCGAACATCGTCGTGCGGTTTCAGGACAGACTGGAGCAGCTGGACTGGACGATCGTGATGCCGTCCCGCGAGCTGCCGGAGGGCATGGACGGGCGAATTCCCTATGACACGCAGCTGGGAACGGATTATCGAATGGACTATATCCAGAAGCTGGGCGGCATATTCGCGCTTTCGTCCGAGAACGAGCTGCCGGAGCTGATGCGTTTTATCGATGAAACCGTGAAAAAGTACGGCGTATTTGATCTTCAGCTCATGATTCTGCCGCCGCGGGGCGTGCAGCTGCTTTCGGACGTGGTGGGGCAGTACTCACAGACGAAGCAGCTTTGGACGGTTGTGATGCTGCTTCTGCTCACGCTCTGCTTCGCGCGGTTCGCGGCGCTGCTTTTCAGGCAGAACGCGCGGCGCTACGCGGTGCTGCTGGTTTCCGGCGCGAGCCAGGGGCAGATGCTGCGGATTGTGCTTTCGGGCATGCTGACAATGGCGTTGATCTCCAATGTGCTGGCGTATGCGATTACGTACATGCTGATTGGCGTGAAATATCGGCTGTCGCTGGCGGCGCTGAGTCTGGCGCTGGACGCGGCGGTGTCGATGATTATGTTCCGGCGATACATTCAGACCTCGGAGAAGGCGGTTTCCATATTGGAGCGCGAGTGAGGAGGAAAACAAATGAATCTGTTTACGCTGAAAAACGTGAAAAAGAGCTATGGCCGCGGCGAAGCGGCGGTGCACGCGCTGAACGGCCTGAACCTTGAAATCGGCGAGGGCGCGTTTGCCGCCATCACGGGGCGAAGCGGCTCCGGCAAGAGCACGCTGATGAAGGTGCTCGCCGGACTGGTTACGCCGGAGAGCGGCGAGGGCTACTTTCGGGACGAAAAGCTGAACGGGCGCTCGTGGAAGCAGCTGCTTGAGTATCGCAGGAAGCACGTGGGCATCATCACGCAGAGCTATTCCCTTCTGGACGAGGACACGGTGTTTGACAATATCGCGCTGCCGCTTCAGCTGCGCCACGTGGGGCGCGAGGAGATTGAGCGGGAGGTGACGGAGCTTTGCCGGACGCTGGGCATTCTGGAAAAACTGGACGCGTGCGCGAACGAGCTTTCCGGCGGTCAGCGGCAGCGCGTGGCGATCGGCCGGGCGCTGATTACGAAGCCGACCGTGATCCTCGCCGACGAGCCGACAGGCGCGCTCGACCGCGAAAACGAGGAGAACATCATGGAGATTCTGCGGGCGATTCACGAAAACGGCACGGCGCTGATCATCGTGACGCACGATCCGGAAATTGCGGATGCATGCGATACGAGAATTGAGATTGACGACGGGCGCGTGCGCACGCTGGGATAGGGGATCGTTCTCCGGACGTAAAAAACCGCCGGGCCGATTAAATCGACCCGGCGTTCTGCTGAAAGCGGGACTCGAACCCGCACGCCTTGTGGGCAGGAGATTTTAAGTCTCCGGTGTCTGCCATTCCACCATTTCAGCGCGTCCGGCTCGCGGGGAGCCGGAAGGGAATCAGCGGAGACCTCTGCGGCTCAGCTTTCTGCGCAGGCGCTTATTGGTGATCTGGCGCATGCCGCAGGAGTAAATCGGAACGCCGATGAGCAGGCCGAGGAAGGAGAACACGATCACGATGAAGGACTTGATGCGGCTCCAATCGGTGGAAACCAGCGAATCCGCAAAGCTCGCGGTGGCCTTGCAGGTGAGAAGACCCAGATAGGAGAACAGGAGGAAGAACAGGAAGCCGAGAACCATCAGGAAGGTGCCGTATACCGTCTTGCGCGGCTTGGAGATAATCAGCATCAGGAAGGCGACGATCAGCGCGCAGAGGGACGCGAAATAGGGGACGTTGATCTGCAGCTTGTCCAGATGCGCAAAGCGCAGCCAGTTCATTTCACAGCTGAAGGAGCCGTATTTCATCACGGCGGTAACGAGGTTGGAGTGCTTCGTCAGATCATAAGCGGCGGAGCCGGACGCGGACATGGTTGTTTCAGGCGTAATCGTTGTCTCGGGCATAATCGTTGTCTCGGGCGTCATCGTCGCTTCGGCGGAAGGATCAACGCCGGGCGTGACGTCGCCGGGCGTCGCGATCGGCGTAACCATGGGGACGACATTCGAATCGACCTCGGGTTTCATGCCGTATTTCTGCATCGGGTGGCGAATGACATCCATAAAGGACAGGTCTGCGGCGGCAAGCGCGGACTTGATCTCGCTCATCGTCGAGGAGGTCTCGCTGTTGTTATCGCCGACGAGGAAGCTCTGCAGGGTGAAGGAGCCGTTCTCCTTCTCGGTTTTGATCAGATCGGCGTAGATGAAGCCCGTGGCTGTTGCGCTGAAGAGGAACGCAAGGATGAACGCGACGAACGCGATCCACTTGATCACTCGGATAACTTTCATATATGACCCTCCCGTATTTCCTTCGTGTCCGGCCGACTGCGTGCCGGGCGTATATATATTATACCGTTTTACGGTTCACTCGTCAATAGAATATTTCAAAAGTATTGAAAACTTTGTAAGAAGTATTACACGACGTCGGATAAACCGGCTCAGAACCACGTGAACTAAAAATGATTTACATTACAGCAATTTACGTAATTTTCAGCATATGTCCACAAATGAGTTAAGAGAATAATCTAATCAAAAAGGGAAAATGCATAGCTTTTCCGTTGCCTGGCAATACTGGTCGTGATCGCGGGAGGTGATTGCTTGGCGACGGGAAAGGTGGAAATCTGCGGGCTGGACACGTCCAGACTGCCGGTGCTTTCACAGGAAAGCATGCGCGAGATGATCGAAAAAGCGCAGGCGGGCGACAAGGACGCGCGCCGGGAGCTGATTCAGGGAAATCTGCGGCTGGTTCTGAGCGTGATTCAGCGGTTTCAGAACCGCGGAGACAATGTGGACGATCTGTTTCAGGTGGGCTGCATCGGGCTTATGAAGGCGCTGGACAATTTTGATCTGAGCCTGAACGTGCGGCCGAGCACATATTGCGTGCCGATGATTATCGGTGAAATTCGCCGTTATCTGCGGGATAATAACGCCATTCGCGTGTCCCGTTCGCTTCGCGATACCGCTTACAGGGCGCTTCGCACGCGGGACGAGCTGAGCTGCCGCTATGGCAGGGAGGCGGGAATCGGGGATATAGCCCGTGAAATGGACGTGCCGGAGGAGGACGTCGCGGCGGCGATGGAGGCCATACAGGCGCCGGTTTCGCTGTCGGAACCGGTGTATCAGGACGCGGGAGACGCGGTATATGTGATGGATCAGGTGAAGGACGAGCGCGTGAGCGAGGACGACTGGGTGCGCAGGCTGTCGATTCAGAACGCCATGAGCCGTCTGGGGGCGCGCGAGCGGGGAATTATCGAGCGGCGCTTCTTTCAGGGGCGCACGCAGATGGAGGTCGCTTCCGAAATCGGCATCTCACAGGCGCAGGTTTCGCGCCTTGAGAAGACCGCGCTGGCGCAAATGCGGCGATATATATGAAAAAATACGGCGTTTATAAGCAAAACCGCCCATAAATCCCATTGGAACGCGTTTGGCGCGCACGGCATAGGATGAAGGCAAAGGGGATGATCGGATGAGCTTTGCGGATCTGAAGCAGAAGGACGTTATCAACATCTCCGACGGGCGGCGGCTGGGAAAGCCGATCGACGTTACCTTTACCGAAAACGCGCGGATTGAGGCGATTGTGGTGCCCGACGGGAACCAGAGTCTGTCGTCGCTGTTCGGAAAATCGCGCGGGGGAATCCAGATTCCATGGGAGCGCGTGCACCGAATTGGCGACGACGTGATCCTTGTGGAGATTGGAACGGAGGCCTGCTGATGGTCGGACGGGCGCCCGGCGCCGTTCAAGTGCCGGGCTGAGCCTGAAAATTTCATCAGTTAAAATTAACAAATTCTACGTAGGGGGGTGGACGAATGGTTAATATCGTTGTATAATAACAATAGTACGTAGGGGTTGAGGTAGAAGACGTGAAATGCGTATACTGTGGCCATGTGGGCAGCCGCGTGGTCGATTCCCGCCAGTCGGAGGACGGAAGCTCCATCCGCAGAAGGCGCGAATGCGAGAAGTGCTTTCGCAGATTCACAACCTTTGAGAAGGCCGACACCGTGCCGCTCATGGTTATTAAAAAGGATAAGACGCGTCAGCTCTTTGACGCGGACAAGCTGCGCGCGGGCATCATCAAGGCCTGCGAGAAGCGCCCGGTTTCCCGGCAGAAGATCGACGAAGTCGTCGACGAAATCGAACGGCGCGCGTATCGGGAGACCGAACAGGAGATCACGTCCAAGGCCATCGGCGAGATGGTGATGGAAAGTCTCAGGAAGCTGGACGAGGTGGCGTATGTGCGATTCGCCTGCGTCTATCACCAGTTCCGGGATCTTCAGACGTTTGTGGACGAGCTTGGACGGCTGATCAGTGAAAACCAGGGAAACGCTGACGATGAGGTCAGATGATATATCCAAATACGATAGAAAAGGGGAAACGAACATGGCTAACAACGAACTGATTCTCGCTGTTGACGACGAGGCCCATATTCTTGAACTGCTTTCATTCAACCTGGAAGCTTCCGGATACCGCGTTGTGACGGCGGCGACGGGCGAGGACGCGCTGGTCGTCTGCGCGCACGAGCGCCCGACGTTGGTTCTCCTGGACATCATGCTGCCTGGTATCGACGGTATGGAAGTGTGCAGAAGATTGAAGAGCCAGCCCACCACCGCGGATATTCCGATCATCATGCTGACCGCCAAGGGCGACGAAGTGGACAAGATTCTCGGCCTCGAGCTGGGCGCGGACGATTACATCACCAAGCCCTTCTCCGTGCGCGAGCTGATTGCCCGCGTGAAGGCGCTTCTGCGCCGCGCCGCACCGCAGAACGAGGATGAGGGCATCCTGCACGTTGGCGGACTCACGATCGACGTGGGCAACTACGAGGCCTTCCGCAACGGCGAGAAGTTGTCTCTGACGCTCAAGGAGTTCGAGCTGCTCAAGCTGCTCGTCATCAGCCGCGGCAAGGTGCTCACCCGCGACTTCCTGCTCGACCGCATCTGGGGCTATGAGTTCTATGGCGAGACCAGAACTGTCGATGTGCACATCCGTCACATCCGTCAGAAGCTGGGCGACGATGCGCACTACATCGAGACGATTCGCGGCGTCGGCTATAAGTTCAACGATCGTCAGGAAAACAGACTGTGAGATTAAGGGCCGCCCTGATGGCGACCCTGGTCAACTTCGTCGTATGCGCGCTGCTTTTGACCGCGTGTTCAGTCACTGCGGCCAATCTGCAAAACGGGATCTTAGAAGAAGAATTAAAGCTGACATGCCGCCTGTCCACAGAGATGTTGAACAGTGCGGCATTTCAGGATGATCCCGAGGAGTACCTGAACGGGATTGCAGACGAGGGCGGCATGCTGGTTGCATACTTCCGAAGCGATGGATCGGTCGCCTATAAGAACTTCGACTACGACGTGAGCGCGCCGACGGATGAAGAGCTTTTGAAGGAAAAAGCGGGCGCGCGGACGTTCCGCCGAACCGGTTCTACGGGAAAGAAACTGATTTACGCCTACATGACGCTTTCAGACGGAAGCGTGCTGGGCTATGGAAAGCAGCAGGTGGGGTGGGCGCACGCGCTGGGCGAATACCTTTGGGTGTTCGTGCTGGTGATTCTGGCCGCCATCATCATGCAGTTCGTGATCATCGATCATACGGTGGGATTGTCCGACCAGATGGTCGAATCGACCATGAGGGTGCTGGAGGACTTCACGGAGGGGCGCTTTGACAGCCGCATTACCGATGTGGCCGCCGCGTCGCAGAGCGTGGCCGCCAAGTACAACGCGACGCTGGGGCGCGTGCAGGATCGCGTGTTCCGCCAGCAGCGGCGAAATATCGTTTTCGGCCAGATGCTGAACCAGATGCGGCAGGGTCTGATTACCGTAGATCGCGAGAAGTACATTACCTTCGCCAACGGCGTCAGCGGCGAGCTGTTCGGCGTGTCCGTGAAGGACGCGGAGGGGCTCTCGCTGACCGAAGTCTTCCGAAACGAAGAGCTGGAAAAGGTTATCGGTGAAGCGATGGAGATGGGCACCGGCAACCTGTGCACCGCCGACATGGACGGCAAGCGCCCGGGCGGCGGCAACCGCCCGCTGCGCGCGTACGCGTCCAGCCTGTTCCGCGAGGGCAAGTGCTCCGGCGCGATGGTCATCGTGGAGGACATTACCGAGCTGCGCAAGCTGGAGCAGCTGCGCACCGACTTCGCCGCAAACGTGTCTCATGAGATGAAGACGCCGCTTACGTCGATCAAGGGCTTCGTGGAAACGCTGCAGGCGGGCGCGATTGACAACCCGACCATGGCGCGCAAGTTCCTGGACATCATCATGATTGAAGCGGACCGCCTGACGCGCCTGATCAACGACATTCTCTCCATCACCAAGCTGGAATCCGGCGACGAAGAGGTGGAGATCAAGCCGATTGCGCTGGATAAGGCCGTGATGGAAGTCTGCGAGCTTCTGAAGATTCACGCGCAGGAGAAGGAAGTGCGCCTGATCGCCGCGCCGAACGAGAAGCCGGCCTACGTGATGGGCAATCCCGACCGCGTGAAGCAGCTCCTGATCAACCTGATCGAGAACGGCATCAAGTACAACAAGACCGGCGGCAGCGTGTCCATCAAGGTGTTTGAGGACAAGGCGAATGTGAACCTGATCATTGCCGACACGGGTATCGGCATCAAGGAAGAGCATCTGAGCCGCCTGTTCGAGCGCTTCTACCGCGTGGACAAGGGTCGCTCCCGCGCCATGGGCGGAACGGGTCTGGGTCTGGCTATTGTGAAGCACATCGTGAACACGATGAACGGTATGATTGAGGTACACTCGAAATACGGCGAGGGTACGGAATTTCTGATTACGCTTCCGCGCGCGCCCGAAAGCGAAGTGGGCGGAAAGCCGGAAGAAGAGCAGGAGGAAACGGAATGCTGAAGGTAGCAATGATCAGCAAGTGGCACGTGCATGCCGAGGGATACGCCCGCAGCTTTAATAAGGAAGCGGACGCGTGCGTGACGTGCGTGTGGGACGAGAATCCCGACCGCGGTCGGGAATGGGCGAAGCAGCTGGAAGTTCCGTTCGTGGAGAACTATGATGACGTGCTTGCGCGCACGGACGTCGACGCGGTAGCCATCTGCTCGCCGACCAACATGCATGCCGATCTCATGATCCGCGCGGCGCGGGAGCACAAGCATATCTTCACCGAAAAGGTGATGTGCCTGACGACGGAGGAATGTCGCCGCGTGGCGAAGACGATTGAGGAAAACGGCGTTGTGTTCACGATTTCGTTCCCGCATCGCTGCTTCCCGGAGAACCTGTTCATCAAGCAGGCGATTGACGAGGGTATGCTGGGCGACATTACGCTGTTCCGCGTGCGCAACTGCCACAACGGCGCGCTGGCGAACTGGCTGCCGGATTACTGGTATGACCCGGAGACCACGGGCGGCGGCGCGATGATGGATCTCGGCGCGCATCCGATGTACCTGTCCCGCTGGTTCATGGGCAAGCCCGTGAGCATCCAGTCCCGCTTCACGACGCACACCGGACGCACGGTGGACGACGACGCGGTGAGCATCATTGGCTTCGAAAGCGGCGCGATGGCGATTTCCGAGACCAGCCTTGTGTCCCCGTTCACGCCGCGCATCTGTGAAATCTATGGCACTCGCGGCGTGATTCTGTGCGAGGACGGCCGCGTGCGCGTCAAAACGAGCCTGCTTCAGGCGGACGGCAACGACGGCTGGATCACGCCCAGGCTGCCGAAGGAGCTTCCTTCGCCGCTCAGGCAGTTCATCGATTCCGCGCTGTACGGAAAGCCTGTGCGCTTCGGCACGCAGGAGGGCATCGAGCTGACGGAGCTGATGGAGAACGCCTATAAGGCGCAGAGAGAAGGAAGAACGGTCGCGCTGTAAGCAAGAAAGAGAAAACGACGCTGTTCCGGTTTTGTCCGGGATACAGCGTCGTTTTTTTTGCATACACCGCTAAAAATGCTGCTCGGCATGCATGACAGGCACTATAGCAAAACATAATTTGACGCACACATACCGTTGTGATATAATAGCGATGGAACCTCGTGTTCCCGGCAGGAAGGAAACAGATGGCGCTTGGCTTTTACCCCTCCCATACAAAGGGAGGTGATGGTCGTGACCGATTACGAAATTCTCGCGATTGTTCTCATGATTATCACTGTGGCTTTTACGATTCACATCGGAAACCATAAGTAGTAAAGTTAAAGCCGCCATCCAGCGCTAACTGGTAGGCGGCTCCTCATCATAACGGAGGGAGAAGCCAATCCACAAGCGTCATCCCTTCCTGCCGTTATTATATCACGGTGTGTTTCGGCTGTCAACGACGAATTTTTGCCGGTTGAAGACTGTAAAATGAAAGACTCGCAGCGGCAGGATACTTCCATATCCATGACGGCTGCGAGTCCTTGCGCTTATGCGAGAGGTCGGATCTCGATTTTGGGAGCGTCATACTCGATCGTTCATTTCGCACGCAGCGCGTCCGGCAGGAATTCGCGTAGACTACGGCGCACCTTTCCGGAGTAGCCGGTGGTGGTATCGGCGGAGAGGAGCGAGTTGACGACGGCTTCCTCGGTGGCTTCCGCGCAGGCGCGGAAGGCGAGCTCGAGCCATTCTTCGCGCAGGATGCGCATGGTCTGAATCGCGGGCGCGTCGGCGGGGATGCGGTTGGCTGTGGAGAAGCCGACGAATACGTCGCCGCTGCCGTGTCCCCAGATGGAGCCGCAGCGGGCAAGGCCTGCGCCCGCGCGCTTGACGATGCGCCGAAGCTGGCGGCTGGAAACGGGCAGGTCGGTGGCGACGATGACGATGCAGCTTCCCTTGTCCGGCGCGTCCTCGCGGATGCGCCGGTCGATTTCAAGGCCGACGGGATGCCCGCCGATTTGCAGGTCGGCAAGGCTGCCGTGGTTTGTCTGCGCGAGCACGCCGAGCGTGAAGCGCTCGCTCTCGATTTCAAGAACGCGTGAGGCGGAGCCTACGCCGCCCTTCAGGCCGTGGCAGGTGGTTCCCTTGCCGCAGCCCACGCCGCCCTCGGCGAAATCCGCGCGGGCGGCTTCGATGGCGGCGAACACGTGCTCGCGGGTCACGGCGCGCTCGCGAATGTCGTTGAGCGACGCGTCGTTGCATTCGCATACGACGGGGTTGAGCGACGTGACGGCGATTCCCTCGGCTTCACAGCGGCGCAAGGTGTATTCCACCAGCGCGTCGTGCACGATGCCGACGTTCAGTGTGTTCGTCAGCGCAATGGGCGTTTCCAGCGTGCCCAGCTCGTCGACCTGCACCAGCCCCAGCGTTTTCCCGAAGCCGTTCAGCACGAAGGACGCGGCGACGGATTTGTTTGTAAACGGGTTTTCCGCGCAGGGAAGCACGACGGTTACGCCGGTTTTGTGGCGCGCGTTGTCGATTGTGGCATGCCCGACGCGCACGCCGGGCACGTCGGCAAGGTTGTCGAGCGCGCCCGAGGGCAGGCGGCCGATGGTGAGTCCGATGTCGCGTGCTTTCATCTTATTTACTCCATTCCTTCAGCCGCGCGTACCACCGGCGGGCGTCCTCCGCGCGGAAGGAGGGGAAGCCGGTCATGTAGTGGTTGGTATAGCGCTTGCCGCCGTACGCCCACTCGATGAGAATCATGCGCTGCTGTCCGGCGAAGACGCGAATTTCGCCCAGCTCGATATTCTCGTTGGCGGGTGATTCGCGCTCGCCCTCAAGCAGGACTTCGTTCGTGTCCGCGTCGATCAGGCGGTACTGAACCGTGCCGCCCTCGCGGCTGTCGTTTCCGAGGATGACGCGGTGCGACCACGCCTCAAGCTCGTCCAGCATCACGCATACCGGCACCTGAATGCGCGCGATCACGTCAAACGCCAGCTTCTTCGTGTAATACCAGTCGACGACGGCGTCCGAAATCTGCGGCCAGCAGTCGATCATGTTCCACCAGATGATGCCGGTGCGCCGCCATTTGCGAATGCGCGTGTTTTCAATGAAGAACTTGAACGCCTCCGCCTGCGTGATCTGCGAAAGCAGCGCGAATTCGTCCAGCGTGTCGGGCACGGAGCCGAACAGAATGCGAACCTGATTGGCCATCAGCTCGTTGCGGTCGTAGCCGCGGCGGAAGCCCTCCAGCAGGTAATCGCTGTTGTGCGCCGCCCACGCGCCGTCCATGCGCATCGGCCACAGCTCGGCTTCCGGAATGAACTTCTTCAGCGATTCGGGCGCGGGGCAGCCGTGATAGCCGCATTCGGAGACGAAATGCGCCGGGTTCTGCTTGTAGAAGTCGTCCTTGAAGTACGCGCGCGGGCCCCAGTTATGCTGCTCGGGCACCAGATGCGGCGCGACGCCGCCGTCGATATACGGCGAGGACGGCAGGAACAGGCGGTGCGGGTCGTTTTCGCGAACGGCGCAGGGGAGCGCTTCGCGGGTGACGGCGTTGTAGCGGTTTTCGGCGGGCGAGATACCGTGCCACGTGTAGGCCGCGTCAACCTCGTTGTCGCCCGCCCAGAGGATGATGCTCGCGTGGTTGCGCAGGCGGCGAATGATGACGGATGCTTCCTCATACATCAGCTGCAGGAAGTCCGGCGACTGCGGATACAGCGCGCAGGCCATGCAGAAATCGTGCCAGACCATGATGCCTTTTTCGTCGCACAGGTCGAACAGGCGGTGATCCTCATACACGTTGCCTCCCCACAGGCGCATGATGTTGCAGCCGGCTTCCGCAAACAGTTCTACGGCACGATCGTAGCGCTCCGCGTCCCGGCTGTGGAACGCGTCCATCGGCACCCAGTTTGAGCCCTTGGCGAGGATGGGACAGCCGTTTACCGTGATCAGGAACTCGCCCTCGTCGCCCGGCGCCATTTTGTGGCGAATGTCCACCGTGCGCAGGCCGATTCGTTCGCTGCGGGAGGAAACCACCTCGCCGTCCTTCAGAAGCTCCATGCGCACCTCGTACAGATTGGCCTCGCCATAGCCGCGAGGCCACCACAGGCGCGGGTTCGAAACGGCGAAGCTGCCTTCTCCGCTCACAAAGCGCACGGGGTCGTCCGCGACCATCTGGCCATCCAGATAGATGCGCACGCGCATGCCGCGGAAATTCGTTTCCTCGGTGCGGAAGCGGTATTTAAACAGAACCTCTGCGCGGCGCTCATTGACGCTGCGGGTGACGTAATAGGTCTGCGTAAGCTCCGTTTTCGGCACGATTTCCAGCGTCACGCCGCGCCACATGCCGGCCGACGGGAAGCGGGGCGTGATGTCCCAGCCGAAGGAATGCGGGGGCATGCGCAGGCGAACGTATTCGTCGCTGCGCTCGCCGCCGCAGGCATGAACGGGGAAATCCTGCCGCGCGGCATGCAGAAGCGCCGAATGGATTTCGACGCGAACGACGTTTTCACTGCCCGGGCGCAGGGCGCTTCCGCAGGGGAAGACGTGCGGAATGAGCGCGTTTTCCGAATGGCCGATCTTTTCGCCGTTCACAAACACGTCGGCGATGCAGTTCAGCCCCTCAAAGCAGAGGCGCGCCGGGCGCGCGGCAAAGGCTTCGGGCACGAAAATCGTCTTTTCAAACGTCCAGTCCCAGTATTCATAGGGCTTATAAAGGTATTCGTATGCGCCGTAATACGGGTCGGGCTCGATTTCGGCGCGGAAAAGATCCAGCTCCACGTTGCCGGGCACCTGCGCCGTGAGGGAAAGCGTTTCGCCCTGCGGCGAGCGTCCGCGAAGCGCCCATTCGCCGTTCAGAGAAAGATTCAAGAATAGCCCTCCTTGCGATTGACATTAAGGGAATGCACTGGTATTATACACGAAGGGGATGAATTTGCATAGCGGGAAATTCTGTCCCAAAGGCGAAATGGCGAAAATCATCATTGTGGAGGATGAATATGAGATACGCAACCGAGAATGACGAACGCGTTCGCAGGCGAATTCTGCCCGTGCGCGTGGTGAAGACGTGGGGAAACGTGGAAAACGCGCAGGCGCTGCTGGAAGATAAGCAGGGTGAGGCGTATCTGGGGCACTACGACGGCTGTACGCTCATGAGCCGGGCGGACGCGCATGCCGCTGTGCTGCTCGACTTCGGCGCGGAGTTTCACGGTACGCTGCGCATCACCACGGAACTGGTGAACGGAGCCGTTCAGACGGTGAACGTGCGCGTGCGCTTCGGCGAGTCGGCGTCCGAGGCGTTGGCTCCGCTGGGCTGGAAGGGCGCGTGCAACGACCACGCCGAGCGCGACCGCGTGTACGCGCTGGGCGCGCTGAGCACGCGCGAGAGCAACGAGTCCGGCTTCCGCTTTGCGTATATCGAGCTGGAAGACGAGGGCTGTTTGCAGCTGCACGCGGTGCAGGGCGTGCGGATTGAAAGAGACCTTGCGCGGCTGGGCAGCTTTGAATGCGACGACGCGCTTGTGAACCGCATCTTTGAAACCGCGGCGCGAACCACGCATCTGTGCATGCAGAACTACCTGTGGGACGGCATCAAGCGCGACCGCCTTGTATGGATGGGCGATATGCACACCGAGGTGCTGACGATCCTGAATCTGTTCGGCGGCCAGGATGTGGTCACGAAGTCCCTCGATTTCCTGAAGTCGCACACGCCGGTGACCGGGTGGATGAACAACATGCCGAGCTACTCGCTGTGGTGGGTAATCGTCAATCACGACTGGTATCTGTATACCGCCGACGAAACCTATCTCAAAAAGCAGCGGGAATACCTGACGGCGCTGGCGCGGAGGCTGGTGAACTTGGTAGACGAGACGGGCTGTGAGCAGATGCCCGGGAAGTTCCTCGACTGGCCGACCAGCGAGGACAAGGCGGCTTCGCACGAGGGCATGCAGGGGCTTTTGAAGCTGGCGCTGGACGACGCGGCGCGCATGCTGGCCGTGCTCGGCGAGAAGGCGCTGTCGGAAACCTGCGCGGAGACGGCACGGCGCATGCAGAAGCACGGCACGGAGCCCTCCGGGAGCAAGGCCGCGGCGGCGATTCTGTCCATCGCAGGCACGGCGGACGCGCATGCGATCAACTCCGAACGGCTGGCGAAGGATGGGGCGCGGGGCTATTCCTGCTTCATGGGCGGCTATATCATGGAAGCGCGGGCGCTGGACGGCGACGTGCAGGGCGCGCTGGACGATATGCGCGCGTTCTGGGGCGGCATGCTTCAAATGGGCGCGACGACGTTCTGGGAGGATTTCTCGGTCGACTGGATGCAAAACGCCGCGCCGATCGACGAGATCGTGCCCGAGGGCAAGAAGGATATTCACGGCGATTTCGGCGCGTATTGCTACAAGGGTTTCCGGCACAGCCTGTGCCACGGCTGGTCGAGCGGCCCGGCGACGTTCCTGCTCCGCTATGTGCTGGGCGTGAAGCCGCTGGAGCCGGGCTTCGAGCGTGTGCGCGCTCGTCCGCAGCTGGGCGGTCTCCGCTATGCGAAGGGAACCGTGCCCACGCCGAAGGGATTGCTTCGGGTCGAAGCGGAACGCCAGCCGGACGGAAGCGTGCGCGTGAAGATCGACGCGCCGGAGGGTATAACTGTAGAACAGTAGAACGTGAATTTACAGAAAAATGCTTGTATGGCGCGAAAGGCCCGCTTATAATAGACAATCGAATGGATTTGCCTTATCCAGAGTGGTTGAGGGACGGGCCCGATGAAACCCGGCAACCGGTGAGAATCCGGTGCCAATTCCCGCGGCGCTTGCGCCGGAAGATGAGGCGGGCGCGAAAACAGAAGCTTTTGTTTGCGGACTCGCTGTGTGAATGGCGAGTTCGTTTTACATTGTGCGCGCCGTAGGGCGCTGAAAGGAAAGAAGACATGCGTAAACTGTTCTCCTCTGAATCCGTAACCGAAGGACATCCCGATAAAATCTGCGATCAGATCTCCGACGCGGTGCTCGACGCGATCCTTGAGAAGGATCCGACGGCGCACGTGGCGTGCGAATGCACGGTGACCACCGGTCAGATCATGGTCATGGGCGAAATCAGCACGAGCTGCTTCGTGGACATTGCCGGCATCGCGCGCCGCAAGGTGCTTGAAATCGGCTACGACCGCGCGAAATACGGCTTTGACGGCTCCTCCTGCGCCGTTCTGGTGTGCGTGGACGAGCAGAGCCCGGACATCGCCATGGGCGTGAACAACGCGCTGGAAGGGCGCGAGAGCAACGCCATGGAAACTGGCGCGGGCGATCAGGGCATGATGTTCGGCTATGCCTGCGACGAAACGCCCGAGTACATGCCCATGCCCATCGCGCTGGCGCATCGCATCACGCGCCGCATGGCGGAGGTGCGCAAGAGCGGTCTTGTGAATTACATGCGTCCCGACGGCAAGGCGCAGGTGACCGTTGAATACGACGGCGACAAGCCCGTGCGCGTGGACACTGTGGTTCTGTCCACCCAGCATGCGCCCGATGTCACGCATGAGCAGATTGAGAAGGACATGATCGAGCTCGTGATCAAGAAGGTCATTCCCGCCGAGCTGATCGACGAAAATACCCGCTTCCTGATCAATCCGACCGGACGCTTCGTCGTCGGCGGCCCGCAGGGCGACAGCGGCCTGACCGGACGTAAGCTCATCGTTGACACCTACGGCGGCATGGGCCGTCACGGCGGCGGAGCGTTCTCCGGCAAGGATCCCACGAAGGTGGACAGAAGCGCGGCGTACGCGGCGCGTCACGCGGCGAAGAACCTCGTCGCGGCGGGTCTTGCGAAGAAGTGCGAGATTCAGCTGGCGTATGCCATCGGCGTGGCGCACCCGGTGTCTATCATGGTGGACACGTTCGGCACGGGCGTTAAGAGCGACGAGGAGCTGGCGGCGCTGATCGAAAAGACCTTCGATTTCCGTCCGGCTGCCATTATCGAGCGCCTTGACCTGCGACGTCCGATTTATCAGAAGGTTGCGACGTATGGTCACTTTGGCCGCGACGATCTCGATCTCACGTGGGAAAAGCTGGACTGCGTGGACAAGCTCAAGAACGCCTGAGCGTGAATACAAAAGCGCCCGTCGGCCATTGCGGCAGCGGGCGCTTGCGCATACGCAATCCACGGAAGCGTGTATACTATGAAAAAGGGGGATTGTAAATGAACAGATGGGTGTACGCCGCGCTGTGCGCGGTTGCGCTGATTGGAATTATCGGACATCTTTTCTTTTCGCTGAAGATCCTGGGCGCGATCGGTTATCTGGCGCTGATTGCCGTGGCCGTGACGGCCGTTGTTGAGGGAATGAGGAAACGCTGAACGCGAATGGAAAACCCGCTGCCTTCGAAGGAAAGCGGCGGGTTTTTGCATGGATTCAGAAGCTCAATTACTGAACGTACTCCAGCGCCTTGCGGGCGAAATCGTAATCGGAATCCACGGCCTTCACGTAACCGGTGTGGCTGTAGACGGAGAAGATTTCGTGCCCCTCTTCGGTGTTGATCACGTTGATCAGGGCGTTCTGCAGCGCCTCGATGAACTGGGGATTGTTGATCTCGGGCTTCGCGGTGGTGATGGACACGGTATCATTGTAGATGCCGCCGGTCACGCCGATGACGTTCACTTCGTCCCAGATTTCGCCGGTGCGGCCGAAGCCGGTGATGTTATTCTTCGCGGTTTCGGTTACGGGCAGCTTCCAGGCTTCTTCGTAGTCACGACGGCCGTCCGCGTAGCACACGATGACGTCAACGGACTCAGCAGCGGCCTGCGCGAAGGCTTCGCCGTAGCCGGACAGGGTGGCGACAGTGGTGAGATCGGTGATCTTCTTGCCGTAGTTGTCCATCAGCCAGATGGTGGGGTAGATGTAGCCGGCGGAGGAAGAGGTCTTCAGAACCGCCCAGCTCGCCTTGTCGAGGTCTTCCCAGGTGAGTGCTTCGCCGTTGTTGACCTTCTCAGCCAGCACCTTGCCGTACGGGGAGGGCGTGGCGTAGATCAGGGAGCGATAGAAGCCAACCTGATTCTCCGGCACGGGCAGGGTCTTGTTGGCGATGCCGTTCCAGTCGGCGGGGTTGGTGCTGTCGTTGGACAGGCCGTCACGGGTCGCGGTCAGGATGACGGAAACCTCGTGATCCTTGGAGTACACGGCGTAGGTGCCGCCGGGCAGCCAGCCGACGTCGATGGCGCCAGCCGCCATGGCTTCGCCGGTCGCTTCGTAGGAAGTACCGACGGTGATATCGATCTCGCCTACGTCATAGCCCTGCTCCAGAAGAGCAGCCTGCAGCAGCTCGGGCAGGTTCTTGGTGCCGGTGATGATGACGTCGGCATCCTTGGAGGGAACGAATTCGAGGGTGAGCTTGTCCATCTTTACCGGCGCGGTTTCGGCCATGGCAAAGCAGGTGAGGCTCATGAGAACGACCAAAAGCAGAGCAACGATCTTCTTCATTTCGGTTTTCCTCCCTTATGTTCTGTGCGTATCGCACATACGTAGGATACCACAAACTGGCGGCGCAAATAAGCATATTGCCGTTAATTCGAACGCGCAAAGCGAAAAATGTTCGCTTTTCGAAGCAGACAGACGGTGAAAGGTAAAGAAATTGTCAAATGTGGAAAATCCTATAGACAAAGCAATCTCGGGGTGATATAATACTGTCCTGTCAGCGGGAATTCCGCTTTCGAGCCGCGAATTTGGTTTGCGCCTGTAGCTCAGCCGGATAGAGCAACGGCCTTCTAAGCCGTGGGTCGGGGGTTCGAATCCCTTCGGGCGCGTAGAGTATGGTGGATATAGCTCAGTTGGTTAGAGTGCCAGGTTGTGGCCCTGGAGGTCGTGGGTTCGAGACCCACTATTCACCCTCTTTCTTTTATCAAAATGCGCTGGGGTGTAGCCAAGCGGTTAAGGCACGGGGCTTTGACTCCCGCATTCGCTGGTTCGATCCCAGCCACCCCAGGACTTGATTCATTAGCTCAGTCGGTAGAGCACCTGACTTTTAATCAGGGTGTCCGGGGTTCGAATCCCCGATGAGTCATACGCGACGGCAACGGATGGTTGTCGTCCGTTTTGTTTTTGGCTTCAAATCCCATTTTCACAGATGATGGAGAAGACTGAGCTGCGCAAAAGCGGCTTCCGCCCAATCGCGAGGATTGTGGAGGAAGCCGCCTTCTGTGTGCAGCAGATCAGTTGAGCAGGCTCGACGGGAGCTCGCCGGTAAGGGTGATCAGCGAAACGCGCGGGGGATTCAGCAGGCGGAAGCCGAGAAGCGTGGAGCCGTTGGTGCCGAGGCCGGGCGTTACGTACACGATGGAGCTTCCGACGGTGCGCTGCCCCTCGACGTACTTCTGATCCGGGAACCAGCCGTAGCGCGGGAGCGTGCGCGAATTGATGTACAGCGCGCCGAAGGGCGGGAACTTCCATTCGCCGCCGCAGTAATGGCCGCCGAGCACCAGATCGGGCGAGAGGAAGTAGCTCTTCATATCCTGCGAAGACAGCGCCTTCTGCGAATCCAGCAGCTGGGAATCGGTGGGCACCTCGTGCGAGAGCATGAGAATCAGATCCTGCGAGGACACGGAGGAAATCAGCGCCGCCGACTTGCTCATGACGTTCATCCGGTAGTTGGTGAAGGGGAGTGACACGTAGCTTTCCTCAATGCCGATCAGCATGCTGTCCGTCTCCTGCTCAACCTCTTCCTTGAGCTCGTCGAGCGTCTGGGTGACGTTCAGGTTCAGAAGCGTGTCCGGCAGCAGCCAGAGCGTCGAGGAGCCCTTCGTGATGCGCTGCGGGCAGTCCACATAGATGGCGCCGCGCTCGATCGCGCCCAGCACCCAGTCGCTGAGCACCATCTGATTGAGCGTCATCGTGCCGAGCGAATTGTCGCGCGCTTCCGTGCGCAGGGGCGCGGGGTCGCTGTCTCCGGCGATGAAGTAAACGGGTCTGCGCGTGCCGAGCGCCTCAATCAGGTCGTATAGCGGCTGCGGGTCGCCGCTTTTGCCGACCATGTCGCCGGTCAGCACCACCGCGTTATACGACAGATTGTCAATCACGCGCATCAGCGTGGACTGTCCCTCGCCGAAGTTCTTTCCGGCAAGGTCGGAGATGTGCAGAATGCGGTAGCCCTCGAAATCGTCCGGCAGGCCGGTGACGATGATCGATTCGTTGGCGACCTTTACCGAGTGCCCGTTAAAGGCCAGCAGAATTACGACCAGCACCACCAGCAGAAGCGCCATGAAGCCGACGAAGGTGAGCTTGTGCCGCCCCAGATGAAACTCGCGGTCGGGCCCGCGGTCGTCGGTGCGCGTGGTGTAGCGGTTGATGGAGAGAACGACGTACTTGACGGCTGAGAATATGGATTGAAAGAAGGAGCGCTTTTTGGCGGCCTTCCGCTTTTTCTTCTTTCTGGAATTTCGGCGTTTCGCGTCTTCGGGCATGTGGACAAATCCTTTCCCTGTAATCGTAGAATTCTATTATAAATCGAATTGGCGAAATCGGCAAGATGTGATATAATAAAATCACATTGCGAATGTTAGGCGGTAGGCAAAATGGCGAAGAGCAAGACGATGTACGTATGCGGCGAATGCGGCTACACGACCCCCAAGTGGCTGGGCAAATGCCCGGACTGCGGCAAATGGAACACCTTTGCTGAAGAGGTTCAGCAGCCGGAGGTGGAAGAGAAAAAGCTGAAGCGCGCGCCGGGGCGCGGCGGCATGGCGCTGCCGATCGGCGAGATTCCCGACGAAGCGGCCGCACGCATGTCCAGCGGCATCGGCGAACTGGATCGCGTGCTGGGCGGCGGCGTGGTGGAGGGCAGCATCGTGCTGGTCGGCGGCGACCCCGGCATCGGCAAGAGCACGCTGCTTACGCAGCTTTCGGCGAACCTTTCCGCCCGGGGCGACAAGGTGCTGTACGTCTCCGGCGAGGAATCGATGCGGCAGATCAAGCTGCGCGCGACGCGTCTGGGCGCGGACGGCAGCGGCTTTTACGTGCTGGCGGAAAACGACGTGTCCATCATCGAGGAGCGCATGCTGGCCATTCAGCCGCGCGCCATGGTGATCGACTCGATTCAGACGATGTACCGAACGGACATTTCCTCCGCGCCGGGCAGCGTGTCGCAGGTGCGGGAATGCGCGGCGCACATCATGCGGCTCGCGAAGATGAACGACTGCGCCGTGTTCCTCGTGGGACATGTGACGAAGGAAGGCGCGATTGCCGGACCGCGCGTGCTGGAGCACATGGTGGACGCGGTATTGTATTTCGAGGGCGATCGTTCGAGCCAGTATCGGCTGCTGCGCGCGGTGAAGAACCGCTTCGGCTCCGTGAACGAGCTGGGTATGTTCGAAATGACGGGCGAGGGCATGCGCGAGGTGACGAACGCGTCCGAAACGCTTCTGTCCGAGCGCGCGCACGACGCGAGCGGCTGCGTTGTGATGTGCGCGATGGAGGGCACGCGCCCGCTTCTGACCGACGTGCAGGCGCTGGTTACGCCCACGGTGTTCGGCAATCCCCGGCGCATGTCCAGCGGCATTGAGGTGGGAAGGCTGTTCCTTTTGCTGGCCGTGCTGGAAAAGCGCGCGGCGCTTACCTTATATAATCAGGACGTGTACATCAACATCGCGGGCGGCATGACGCTTACGGAGCCGGCGGCTGATCTGGCCGTGTGCGCCGCGGTGGCGTCGTCCTCCCGAAACCTGATGCTCGGGCCGGACTGGGCAGTCATGGGCGAGGTGGGCCTGGCGGGCGAGCTGCGCGCTGTGCCGCATGCGGAACGGCGGCTTTCCGAGTGCATGCGGCTGGGCTTTCAGAACGTCATCCTGCCGAAATCGAACCTGCGCGGCATCCGCGTGCCGGAGGGCATGAACGCCATCGGCGCGGAAACGCTGTTTGACGCGCTGAAGCTGCTGGGAATCTATAACAATCCCGGCCGCGCGCGTTCATAATTTTGAGAACGCTGGGCACACTTACCTCCGTCGGATTTTGCCGAAGGAGGTTTTTTCATGAAGAGATTTTGGGCGATTCTGGCGGTTTGCGCGCTGGTGCTGGCGTGCATGACCGGCTGCATGCAGTCGGCGACGAAGGAGGAAACGAAGGAAGAGGCAAAGACGCCGCAGCTTCCGGAAAAGCTGAAGCTGGACGAAAACGGCGTGCCGGTATTGAACGTGTATGACCTGAACGACGAGCGCACGATGCAGATGGACATTGAAAGCTATCTGGAAGGCGTGCTCGCGGGCGAAATGCGCTCCGACTGGCCGGAGGAAGCGCTGAAGGCGCAGGCGATTCTGGCGCGCACGTTCGTGCTCAAGTTTGTGGAAACCAAGGATTCCATGTATGAGAACGCGGATATTTCCACCGATGTGACCGAGGCGCAGGCCTACGCGCCCAAGCTGGTGGATGACCGGATTCGCGCGGCGGTTGCGGCCACGCGCGGCGAGATCGTGAGCTATGACGGCGAAATCGCCAACACGTGGTTCCACGCGCATTCCGGCGGCAGGACGGAGCTGCCCACGGTAAGTCTGGACTACAAGGAAAACCCGCCGTACACCGAGAGCGTGAACGGCATGGAATCCGAGGAAGCGCCGGATAGCGTGAAGGAGTGGAAGGCGACGTTCACCCGCGACGAAATCCGCGAGGCGATGAAGGAGGCGGGCGTGCCGGTGGAAACCGTTCAGACGGTGGCCGTGGGCGACACCGGCGAATCCGGCCGCGCGCAGACACTGGAAATCGGCGGGAAGACGGTCAGCGCCGCGACGCTGCGCATCCGTCTGGGCGCTGACAAGTTCAAATCCACCCTGATCACCGATATTTCGCAGGATGGCGACGAGATCACGTTCACCGGCAAGGGCTACGGCCACGGCGTGGGCATGTCCCAGTGGGGCGCGTATGCCATGGCGAAGGACGGACAGGACGCGAAGCAGATCATCGATCACTATTATAAAGATGTGGCGATTGAAAAGCTGTGGTCGTAACGCGTCAAATGATGCGCTGAAGGATTTTCCGGTAGATGGGAAGCATCGCGGGCTCCGCGACGAAGTCCGCGAGCTTATCGATAGGAAGCCACTGGACGGCGCGGTTTTCGTCCGCCTTGTTCTGAAGCGCGTCGCGGTCGTCTCCGACGAAGGCGTAGGTCATGTTCAGGTGCAGGTGGCAGGGAACGAACCGCCCGCGCTTGACGTGGGAGGGCACGTCCAGAATTTCCAGCGAAATTGCGCCGGTCTGGATGGGCGTAAGATGCTCGATGCGGGTTTCCTCCTGCGCTTCGCGCCGCGCGACGGCAAGCAGGTCGCTTTCGCCGTCGGCATGGCCGCCCGTCCACGCCCATGTGCCGTAGATGTTGTGATAGGCCATCAGCACATGCGTGCGCGCGGGGTTTACCACCATCGCGGAGGCCGTCATGTGCAAAAGCGCGCTTTCACGCGTGAGAATTTTCACAGGCATGCGCCCGGCTTCCTGAAGCATCAGCGCGTGGTCGACTTCCTCCTGCTCGCACAGCGGCTGGAAGAGCCTGAGATCATCAAGGTACTTCATACGGTTTCCTTTCGTGAAGGCCGTCCCGGTTTCGGGACGGCCAAGGGTCGTTTTGGCAGGCTCAGCGGTTCGACCAAACGCGGGGCTGCGGCCCGCAGGGGCGCGGCTCGCACGGCGGCCGGCGGCGGCGAACGCAGTACAGCGCGTTGCCGTCGCAGTCCGTACCCACAAAGCGCACGATGAATTCCTCTCCGCAGGGCGGAAAGCAGCTCGGGCGGCAGGGCGGCGCGGGCTCCGGCGTCGCCCACCAGGGCGGCGGATACAGGGGCTTGCACGGGTTCATGAAACGCATCTCCTTTCGGGGCTTTCAGTATACATGCCGCGCGCGGAGCTGTCAACGCAAATCGTGCGCCGGAAATTGATTGGGGATACTTGACAACCTGTACCGTAGAAGAATATAATACAGTCACAACATTTGAAAGGAGATACCCATTCATGAAGAAACTCGTTTCTCTGGTTCTGGTTCTCGCGTTGGCGTTCACGGCCGCGTCCGTGGCGTTCGCCGACGAAATGAGCGCCGAGGATCTGTCCAAGCTGCTGGCTGGCGACGATTCTCTGGTCGACCTGATCGATGAAGCGCGCGTCGAGGGCGAGCTCGTCGTTTACGGAAGCTGCGAAGAGCCTTACGTAGCCGCGGCTGCCAACCACTTCGCCGAGATCACCGGCCTGAAGGTTTCCTATCAGCGCCTGTCCACCGGCGAGGTTCAGGGCAAGATCGCCGAGGAAAACCACAATCCGTCCGCGGACGTGTGGTTCGGCGGCACGACCGATCCCTACAACGAGAGCGCCAAGAACGGCTTCCTGATGGCGTATGAGGCCGTCAACGCCCGCAACCTGACCGCCGACACCTATCGCGACGCGGACGGTTACTGGTACGGCATCTACAAGGGAATCCTGGGCTTCATGGTCAACACGGACGAGCTTGCCCGCATGAACCTTGAAGCGCCCAAGGGCTGGAACGATCTGCTGGACGAGAAGTACAAGGGTCTCATCTGGCTGTCCAACCCCAACACCGCCGGCACGGCCAAGCTGGTCATCAACACGATGGTTCAGATGCTGGGCCACGATCAGGCGATGGAGTACTTCGTGAAGCTGGACAAGAACATCGAGCAGTACACCAAGTCCGGCTCCGGCCCCTCCAAGAACGTCGGCACCGGCGAGTGCGTCATCGGCATCGGCTTCCTGCATGACGGCATCACCCAGATTCTGAAGGGCTACAACAACATCGGCCTGATCATCCCCGAGGAAGGCACGTCCTACGAAGTCGGCGCGACCGCCATTTTCGACGGCTGCGCGCACGAAGCGGCTGCGAAGCTGTGGATTGAATACGCGCTGTCTCCCGAGTGCGTGGAGCTGGCCGACGACGCGGAGAGCTTCCAGTTCCTGGTGCTCAAGAACGCGCATCAGCCCGCGGCGGTCGAGCCCTTCGGTCTCGATCCCGAGAACGTGATCAACTACGACTTTGAAGACGCCAAGGCGAACACCACCAAGTACGTGGCGGACTTCTTCACCGCGCTGGGCGAGGCGGCCGACGCCCGTTTCAAGACCGAATAATCCGTTCGTCGACATCCGCGTGGGGACGGCTTCGGCCGTCCCCATACGGATTCTGGAAACGTTCCGCAGGCAAGGAATGAAGGGGGAGTACCGTTGGCAGGGAGACAGAGTGCCCGACTGGACAGAAAGAAGTTTTTTGCGGATCCGATCATGCTGACCGCAATCGTATTTTTGATCGTGTTCCTTGCCCTGTTCATCCTTTATCCACTGACGATGCTGCTGGTGGAGAGTGTGATGGCGCCCGACCGCATGGGCGATGTTGCGGCGTACTATGAGGAAAACGTCAAGCAGAGAGTAAACGACTACAACTACGAAAAGTTTGCCATTGAAGATTTGCAAACCGCGAAAAACGAAACCAAGGCCGCGTATGACGCGGTTCGCGACCGCAAGAAGGCGGAAAGCGAGGATTACGCGAGCGACCCCGAGGTAGTTGCCGCCAAGGAAAAATGGCAGGCGGCGACCGGCGCGCTGAACGCGGGCAAGCAGGCGTTCAACCGCGTGGTCAAGCAGACGGAGGGCGCGGCGTCCTCAGATTTTATTGAATACACGGTTCAGATGTTCAAGAGCCTTCCCGCTTCCGAAGCGTGGACGCACATAAAGGCGGGCGCGAAGCTGTACTTCCGCTCGGACAATACGCGCGTGACCTTCAGCGCCTTTAAAAAGCTGGTGGGCGATTATACGTTCTTGAACGCGCTGACCAATTCGCTCATTATCGGCTTTGTGACGGGACTGGGCTCCACGCTGGTCGGACTTCTGTTCGCCTATGTGGACTGCTATGTGCGCGTTCGTTCCCGCGTTCTCAAAAAGCTGTTCGACCTCGTTTCGATGCTGCCGGTGGTTTCGCCGCCGTTCGTGCTGTCGCTGTCCATGATTCTGCTGTTCGGCAAGAGCGGCCTTCTGACGCGGCAGATTCTGGGCATCTATGACAGCGACATTTACGGCCTGAAGGGCATCATCATCGTGCAGACGATGACGTTCTTCCCTGTGTGCTATCTGATGCTGAAGGGTCTGCTGAAGAACATCGACCCGTCGATGGAGGAGGCCGCGCGCGATATGGGCGCGTCCCGCTGGCATGTGTTCCGCACGGTCACGCTGCCGCTGCTTCTGCCGGGTCTCGGAAACGCGTTTCTGGTCACGTTCATCGAGTCCGTGGCCGATTTCGCGAACCCGATGATCATCGGCGGCTCGGCGGATACGCTGGCGACGGCCATCTACCTGCGCTTTACCGGCGGTACCTATGATACCAACGGCGCGGCGGCCATGGCGCTGGTGCTTCTGTCGCTGACGGTGTTCCTGTTCATCGCGCAGAAATACTGGCTGGAGGCGAAGACGGCCGCGACGCTGACCGGCAAGGCCAGCCGCGCGCGTGTGCCGATTGAGGAAAAGAGCGTGCGCATGCCGCTGACGATCCTGTGCCTGCTGGTGTCGGTGTTCGTGGTGATGATGTACATATCGATTCCCTTCGGCTCGCTGTTCAAGCTGTGGGGCAAGGATTATCATCTGAGCCTTGTGCATTATCAGGAGCTGTTCCGCGACAACGGCATGAAGGCGTTCAAGGATTCGTTCATCCTTTCGCTGATCGCCTCGCCCATCACGGCGCTGTTCTCGATGGTGATTTCCTATCTGGTGGTCAAAAAGCGCTTCCGCGGGCGCGGCTTCATTGAGTTTGTGTCCATTCTGGCGATGGCCGTGCCAGGCACGGTGCTGGGCGTGGGCTACATCCGCGGCTTCTCCGGCGGCGTGTTCCGCACGGGGTTTTTGCAGGGCATTTACGGCACAGGCGCGATTCTGGTGATTGTGTTCATTGTGCGCTCGCTGCCGGTGGGCACGCGCAGCGGCATTTCGGCGCTGAGACAGATTGACAAGTCCATCGAGGAATCCGCCTACGATCTGGGCGCGAACAGCGGAAAGGTGTTCATGAGCGTCACGCTGCCGCTGATCAAGGATTCGTTCTTCTCCGGCATCGTCACCACGTTCGTGCGCTCGATCACCGCCATTTCCGCCATCATTCTGCTGGTAACGCCGCAGTACCTGCTGATTACCTGCCGAATCAACGAGCTGTCGGAAAAGGGCGCGTACGGCGTGTCCTGCGCGTACGCGACGATTCTGATCGCCATCGTTTACGCGGCGATTCTGCTCATGAACCTGTTCATTCGCTACTTCGGAACCAGCCGCAAAATCAGGGAGGCCGAGAAAGATGCATAAGACGAGCCAGGGCGTACGGATTGATCATATCTCCAAGATTTACACCGATCCCAAGACGAAGAAGAAGTTTTACGCCGTGAACGACGTTTCGCTGGACATTCAGCCCGGTGAATTCGTGACGCTGCTCGGCCCGTCCGGCTGCGGCAAAACGACCACGCTGCGCATGATCGCGGGCTTTGAAAGCCCGGACGCCGGCGAAATCTACATCGGCGACACCGCCATCAACGAGCTCACGCCCAACAAGCGCGACACGGCGATGGTGTTCCAGAGCTACGCGCTGTTCCCGCACTACAATGTGTACGACAACGTCGCCTACGGTCTCAAGCTGCGCCATTTGAAGGAAGCCGAGATTCGCGAGCGTGTGATGAAGATTCTGAGCCTTGTGGAGCTTGACGGCATGGAGGGCCGAATGACGAATCAGCTTTCCGGCGGTCAGCAGCAGCGCGTGGCGCTGGCGCGCGCGCTGGTGGTGGAGCCGAGCGTGCTTCTGTTCGACGAGCCGCTGTCCAACCTTGACGCGAAGCTGCGCGTTTCCATGCGCACGGAGATTCGCCGCATTCAGCACACGCTGGGCATCACGGCGGTGTACGTGACGCACGATCAGGCGGAAGCCATGTCCATTTCCGACCGCATCATCGTGATGAAGGGCGGCGTGATCGAGCAGATGGGCACGCCGAAGGAATGCTATTATCATCCGGCAAACGCGTTCGTGGCGGACTTCATCGGCGAAGCGAACTTCCTTGACGGGGAAATCCGCGAGACGCTTGGCGCGGGATGCCGCGTGACGATCAACGGAAAGGACGTTCTTCTTAAGAATCCCGACGGCTTCAGGGCGGGACAGAAGGTGCAGATGGTGCTTCGCCCCGAGGCCGCGCGAATCGGCGAAACGGGCATGCTGCCGTGCAGGGTTGCGCTGTCCTGCTTCATGGGCGCATATCAGAATTACCACGTGATGGTCGGCAACACGCTGATTAAAATCGCCGACTATTGCCCGGTAAACAAACGGATTTTTGAAGTGGACGAGACGGCGTATCTGTCCTTTGACGCCGACTGCGTGCACATCCTGAATGCCGAGGCATAGGACGGTAAAATTCAACACAGGAGGTAACCCATGGACATCTTTACCAAGTGCAGAGAATTCACCCGCCCCGACGAAATTAAGAAAACCGGAAACTATCCCTATTTTCACGCGCTCGAATCCCGGCAGGACAAGGTCGTCATGATGGAAGGCAAGCGCCGCATCATGCTGGGAAGCAACAACTATCTGGGTCTGACGACGCATCCGGAGGTGATCGAAGCCGGTATCAGGGCGTTTGAACAATACGGTTCCGGCTGCTCCGGCTCGCGCTTTCTGAACGGCACGCTTCAGATGCATCTGGAGCTGGAAAAGGAGCTGGCCGAGTTCCTGCGCAAGGACGGCATCGTCACGTTTTCCACCGGCTTCCAGACGAATCTGGGCATTATTTCCTCGATCGTCGGCCACGGCGATTATGTGATCTGCGACGCGGAAAACCATGCGTCGATCTACGACGGCTGCCGCCTGAGCTATGGCCGCATGCTGACCTATCCGCACGCCGATATGGAAGCGCTGGAAAAGCAGCTGGCGAAGATTCCGGACAGCGCCGGACGGCTGATTGTGACCGACGGCGTGTTCTCGATGGGCGGCGACATTGCCAACCTGCCGGAAATCTGCCATCTGGCGAAGAAGTATGGCGCGCGCGTGATGGTTGACGACGCGCACGCGCTGGGCGTTATCGGCGAAGGCGGCCGCGGAACCGCCAGCTATTTCGGGCTGGAGGATCAGGTGGACATTTACATGGGCACGTTCTCCAAGTCGCTGGCGTCGCTGGGCGGCTACATGGCGGCTTCCAAAGAGGTCGTGAACTACGTCATGCACACGTCGCGCCCGTATATCTTCTGCGCGTCCATTCCGCCGGCCAACTGCGCGGTGGCGCTGACGGCGCTTCGAATTATCAGGCGCGATCCGTCCATCGTGACGCGCCTGTCCGATCTGGCGGCGTACGCGCGCAAGGGCTTCCATGCCCGCAGCATCCCGATCATCGACGCGGACACGCCGATCATCCCGATTTACACCTATTCGGAGGAAAACACGCTTCAGAAGGCGCGCGAGCTGTTCGAAGCGGGCGTATATGTGAATCCCGTGCTGCCGCCGGCCACGCAGCCGGGCAACTGTCTGCTGCGCACGAGCTATATGGCCACGCTGACGACTGAGCTGATCGACGAGGCGCTGGATATCTTCGAAAAGGTTCTGAAGAAGTAAAATGAGTAGGGTTGCGATTGTGACCGGCGCGGGCAGCGGAATCGGTCTGTCCGCGTCGAAGGCGCTTGCGCGGGACGGCTGGACGGTGTACGATTTCAGCCGTACCGACCGCGCCGCGCCGGATGTGAAGCACATTGGCTGCGATATTTCGGACGAAGCGCAGGTGCGCGCGGCCGTTGCGCGCGTGATAGAGGAGCAGGGGCGAATCGACCTTCTGCTCAACAACGCCGGGTTCGGCATATCGGGCGCGGTGGAGTTCACGCGCGCGGAGGAAGCGGAGAAGCTGATTCGCGTGAACCTGCTTGGCGCGGACAATGTGACCCGCGCGGTGCTGGGCGCGATGCGCGCGCAGCGCGGCGGACGGATTCTGTTTACCAGCTCCATCGCCGGAATCCTGCCGATTCCGTTTCAGGCGTGGTATTCGGTCACCAAGGCGGCGATCAACGCGTATGCGCTGGCGCTTCGAAACGAGGTCGCGCCGTTCGGCGTTTCCGTGTGCGCGGTCATGCCGGGCGATATTCACACCGGCTTCACGGCGGCGCGGGAGAAGTCGGCCGTGGGCGACGACGTATACGGCGGCCGGATTGAGAAGGCGGTTTCCGCCATGGAGAAGGACGAACGGAACGGCATGTCCCCGGACGCTGCGGGCACGTACCTTGCGAAAATCGCCGGAAAGAAGCGCGTGAAGCCGCTGTACGCCATCGGCGCGCAGTACAAGCTGTTCGCGGTGCTTGCAAAGCTGCTTCCCGCGCGGCTGTCAAACTGGATTGTGGGACGGCTGTATGGATAAAATTCGGAAAATTGCGTCATTTCCCTGCGAAAATTCGCCTGAGGTATGGACTTATGCGCCGGATTGTGTTATACTATCTATGATTATACAGCTTAACCGGGAAGGCGGTGTACCATGAGCGATCAAATGGGAGAGACCAGAAGTTTTGCGTTTCCCACCGATACCCCTGACTCTGCGAAGGAAGTCATTCAGTACGTGTATGAGGCGTTGAAGGCGAAGGGGCACGATCCCATTATGCAGCTGGTAGGGTACATCATCTCCGGAGATCCGACGTATATCACCAGCTACAACAACGCCCGTTCCCTGATTCGCCGCGTGGAAAGAGACGAAATCCTGGAGGAGTTCGTCCGCTTTTACGTGGAGCAGCACGAAAAGAAGCTCAGGTAGCCGGGCGCAGGGGGAGCAATATGAAACGGCTCGGCAGCGCGTTTGCCGGGTCTTTTTTCGGGAGGCGGCATGGTCAAGCGAATCCTGGCTCTGGACGTGGGCGAGCGGCGCATCGGCGTGGCGGTGAGCGACCTTCTGGGCATTACCGCGCAGGGCGTGGAGACCATCTTTACCGAGGGTCTCGAGCGCGACCTGAAGCGCGTCGGCGAGCTGGCGCGGCGGTATGAAACGGATCAGCTCCTGCTGGGGCTGCCCATGCGCATGAGCGGCGAGGAGGGTCTGCAGGCCGGGCGCGTTCGCGCGTTCGCGGGGCGGCTTTCCGAAATGGGGCTGCAGGTGCGTTTTCAGGACGAGCGGCTGACCTCCGTCAGCGCAGAGCGTGTGCTGATCGACGCGGGCGTGAGCCGAAAGGGTCGAAAGCAGGTTATCGACAAGATGGCCGCCGTGTGCATCCTCCAGGCGTTTCTGGATGCGGGCGGCTGGCGGGAAATGGGTCAATCGAACCGGGAAACCGGCGAAAGAGAGGTATATAGGCTGATGGACGGATACATGGAAGAGGACAACATTGTTGAGCTGATTGACGACGAGGGCCACAAGCTCAGATTCCAGCACCTGATGACGCTGGAATGGAACGGAAACAGCTACGTGATTCTCGCGCCCGCCGAGGAAATGGAGGACATCGGAGAGGACGAGGCCGTGGTTCTGCGCATCGATCAGGACGACGAGGGCAACGATGTGTACGCCTCCATCGAGGATGAAGGTGAGATGGAAAGCGTGTTCAATCGCTATCTCGAAATCGCCGAGGCGGATGAGGACGACGAGGAAGCCGAGTACGCCGAAGCGGAGGACGATGAGGACGACGATAAGTAAGCGAAACTTAATTTGCGTTTTGAACGCGAGTGTGATATGCTTACACGGATTCAAAGGCTGTGAAAGGGAAAAGTAGCCGGTCAGAACCGTTCACAAGAGAAGCCGCGCCATCGGCTGGAAGCGCGGCGGACGGAAAACCGGGGAAGTTCGCCCGTGAGCCTTCGCGCTGAACGGTTCAGTAGGCGCGAACGGAGTCATTCCCGTTATAAGAATGCGAGGCCGGTTCGTTGCGACCGGCGAATCGGGTGGTACCGCGAGCCTTGCTTCGCCCCTGCTTCGGCAGGGGCTTTTTATGTTTGGAAACCAGATGGAGAGGGAGAAGAGCCATGCGGGAAAAGATTAACGAGATTCTGGAAAGAACCCTGGAAGAGCTGAAAAGCGCGAATGATTCCCAGTCGCTGGACGCCGTGCGCGTGCGCGTGCTCGGCAAGAAGGGCGAGCTGACTGGCATTCTGCGCGGCATGGGTCAGGTGGCCGCGGACATGCGTCCGAAAATCGGTCAGTGGGTGAACGAAGCCCGCGAAAAGCTGGAAGAGGCCATCGGCGAAGCGCAGAAGAAAATCGCTGAACGCGAGCTGGAAAAGCGCCTGGAAAATGAAAAGGTCGACGTGACGATGCCCGTGGAGGGGCGTTCGGCGGGCAGCCTGCATCCGATGTCGATCGTGCTGGAGCAGCTGCTGGACATCTTCACCGGCATGGGCTTCGAGGCGGTCGAGGGGCCGGAGGTTGAGCTGGATCACTACAACTTCGAATTGATGAACATTCCCAAGAACCATCCGGCGCGCGACGCGCAGGATACATTCTATATTGACGACAACGTGGTGCTGCGCACGCACACCTCGCCCGTTCAGGCGCGCATCATGACCACGCGCAAGCCGCCCATCCGCATCGTCAGCTTCGGCCGCGTGTACCGCGCCGACGAGGCGGACGCGACGCACAGCCCTGTGTTCCACCAGCTGGAAGGCCTTGTGATCGACGAGGATATTTCCATGGGCGATCTGAAGGGCACGCTGGATACCTTCGCGCGCCGCCTGTACGGCGAGGGCGTGACGACCCGCTTCCGCCCGAGCTTCTTCCCGTTCACGGAGCCGTCCGCCGAGGTCGACCTGACGTGCGCGGCCTGCCGCGGCAAGGGCTGCCGCATCTGCAAGGACACCGGCTGGATCGAGGTTCTGGGCAGCGGCATGGTAAACCCGAAGGTGCTGGAAATGTGCGGCATCGACAGCAGGAAGTATTCCGGCTTCGCGTTCGGCATGGGCGTGGAAAGACTGTCCAACCTGAAGTACAACGTGCCGGATATGCGCTATCTGTATGAGAACGACGTTCGTTTCCTCAGGCAGTTCAGGGGTTAAGGAGGGCATAAACGATGAAGGTATCGATGAAATGGCTGAATGAATACACGAAAATCGACATGCCCGCCGAGGAATACGCGCGCCGCATGATCATGACCGGCACCGCCGTTGAGGGCTGGGAAAACACCGCGAAGTTCACGAACGTCGTGGTCGGCCGCGTGGAAACCTGCGAAATACATCCGGACAGCGACCATCTGCACATCTGCACCGTGAACGTCGGCAGGGACGAGCCGCTGCAGATCGTCTGCGGCGCGCCGAACGTGCACGCGGGCGCGCTGGTGTGCTGCGCGCTGGAGGGCGCGGAGCTGCCTGGCGGCGTGAAGATCAAGCGCGGCAAGATTCGCGGCGTGGAGTCCTGCGGCATGCTGTGCTCCGGCCCCGAGCTGGACGTGCCGGACACGCTGTATCCGCATTGCGGCAACGAGGGCATTATCCTGCTGCAGGAGGAATACCCGCTGGGCATGTCCGTCTCTGAGGTGTTCGGCCTTGGCGACGACGTGATTGAATACGAGATTCTCGCGAACCGTCCCGACTGCCTGAGCGTGTGGGGCGTTGCGCGCGAAAGCGCGACCGTGCTGGGCGAGCATTTCGTCATGCCCGAGATTTCCTTCCCGGAAAACGGCAAGGGCGTGTTCTCCGATTACGCGAAGGTGCGCGTGGAGGACGAGGCCAACTGCCCGCGCTACTGCGCCCGAATCATCACGAACGTGAAAATCGGCCCGTCGCCCAAGTGGATGCGCGAGTATCTGTATGGCGCAGGCGTGCGTTCGATCAACAACATCGTGGACATTACCAACTTCGTGATGCTGGAAACCGGCCATCCGATGCACGCGTTCGACCTGAGCAAGGTGCGCGAGCAGACGATCGTCGTGCGCCGCGCGCATGAGGGCGAGACGCTGACGACGCTGGACGGCAAGACGCACACGCTCACGCCGGAAATGCTGGTCATTGCCGACAACGAGCGCGCGACGGGTCTGGCCGGCATCATGGGCGGCGAGGAGAGCGAAATCGTGAACGACACCGCGTCGGTGCTCTTTGAGTGCGCGACGTTCGAGCGCGGCAACAACCGCGTGACCGCCCGCACGCTGGGCATCCGCACGGAATCCTCCGGCCGCTTTGAGAAGGGCGTGTGCGCGGAGACGTGCATGGAAGCGCTGGATCGCGCCTGCATGCTGGTGACGATGCTCGGCTGCGGCGACGTTGTGCCCGTGGCGTACGACAATTATCCGCATCCCGCCGGGAAGAAGATTGTGAAGGCCGACGCGAACCGCATCCGCCGCCGCATCGGCGTAGACGTGAGCAACGAAAAGATGGAGGACATCCTGCTCAGCCTGAACATCGACACCGTGATGGACGGCGACCAGCTGACGTGCGAGATTCCGCCGTATCGCGTGGATATCGACGGCGAAGCCGACCTGAGCGAGGAAGTGCTGCGCATGTACGGCTACGAGCACATTCCCTCCACGCTGATGACCGGCGAGACCATGCCCGGCCACCGCAACGAAAAGCAGGCGTTCGCCACCGGCGTGAAGCGCATGCTCGTGGGCATGGGCTTCTACGAGGCGCAGACATTCTCGTTCATTTCGCCCAGGTGGGTGGAAAAGCTCGGGCTGGACGCGGGCGACGGCAGGCTGGATCCCGTCGTGATCCGCAATCCGCTGGGCGAGGACACGAGCGTCATGCGCACGACGCTGGCGCCCTCCATGCTGAACGCGCTGGCGCTCAACATGAACCGCGGCAACGCCGAAGCGAAGCTGATGGAGCTCGCGCCGGTGTTCATCAAGGCGGAGGGCGCGGGCGAGCTGCCCGGCGAGCATCCGTCGCTGGTGATCGGCATGTACGGCGAGAACGTGGACTTCTTCGCGCTCAAGCGCGTCGTGATGTGCCTGTGCCAGCGCTACGGCCTTGTGCCGGACGTGGAAGCGGGCGGCGACGGCTACTATCATCCCGGCCGCAAGGCGACGCTGACCCTGCGCGGCGGCAGCGTGAAGCTGGGTCAGATGGGCGAAATTCACCCGAAGACCGCCGAGAAGTTCGAAATCACCGGCCGCGCGTACCTTGCGGAGATCGATGTTGCGGCGCTCAGGACCTGCGCGCTGCCGATTCCGGCGGTGAAGCCGCTGCCCAAGTTCCCGGCCGTCAGCCGCGATATCGCGCTGGTGGTGAACGAAGAGGTCGGCGCGGGCACGCTGCTCGCCTGCATCGAAAAGGCCGCGGGCAAGCTGTGCGAGGACGTGAAGCTGTTTGACGTGTACCGCGGCGAGCGCCTTGGAAAGGGCAGGAAGTCGCTGGCGTTCTCCGTTTCCTTCCGCGCGCCCGATCATACGCTCACCGAGGCGGAAATCACGGCCGCGATGGACAAGATTCTCAAGAATGCCCAGAAGAACTGCGGCGCGGAGATTCGCGCGTAAAATCGCATAAAACGGAGTGTCCCTGCGGGAAACCGTGGGAACGCTCCGTTTTTCATGGAAAGAAACGGCGCTTCCGCGAAGATGGGCGGAAGCGCCGGAAGAATGAATTACCTGAGGTCGCGGGGGTCGATGTTGTCCATATCGTCGAATTCCTGATTCTCGCCGCACATGCCCCAGATAAAGGCATAGTTGCTGGTGGCAACGCCGCAGTGGATCGACCAGGAGGGGGAGATGACCGCCTGCTCGTTGTGCATGACGATGTGGCGGGTTTCCTGCGGCTGACCCATCATGTGGAACACGATGTTGTCGTTCAGGTTGAAGTAGAAGTAGACCTCCATGCGGCGCTCGTGCGTGTGGCAGGGCATGGAATTCCAGTTGCTGCCGGGCTCCAGCTCGGTCAGACCCATGCACAGCTGGCAGGTCTTGAGAACCGAGGGATGGATGTACTGGTTGATCACGCGCTTGTTGCACTGCTCGACGGTGCCCAGCGGGCGCTTTGCGGCCTGCGCGATGTTGATCTTCACGGTGGGGTAGGTGGTGTGCGCCGGGCAGGAATTGATGTAGAACTTGGCGGGGTTCGCCTTGTCGCAGCTTTCGAACTTCAGTTCCTTCGCGCCCATGCCAACGTACAGGCCGTCGCGGGGCAGAAGGTCGTACACCTCGCCGTCCACGAGCACGCGGCCCGCGCCGCCCACGTTTATCACGCCCAGTTCGCGGCGCTCAAGGAAGTATTCGCTGGCGAGCGCCTTGCCGCCGGTCAGCTCCACCTGCTTCTCCACCGGCATGACACCGCCGGCGATGATGCGGTCGAAGTGGCTGTAGGTGAGCAGGGCTTCGTCGGCCTCGAACACCTTTTCGATCAGGTAGTCGCTGCGGAGACGCTCGGTCGTATAGTGCTTCGCGTCGTCGGGATGGCTGGGATAACGGATTTCAAGCTTCATCTGATTGTCCTCCTGAATGCTTTATCGCTGCACGCGGCCGCTGCCGCTGCCCTTCATCAGGGCTTCCACTTCTTTTACGCTCACGCGGTTGTAGTCGCCGGGGATGCTGTGCTTGAGGCACGAGGCCGCCACGGCGAATTCCAGCGCGGACTGATCGTCCGAACAGGTATTCAGACCGTAGATCAGGCCGCCGCAGAAGCTGTCGCCGCCGCCGACGCGGTCAACGATGTGGGTAATCTGATATTTGCGGGAAAGCAGGAATTCCCTGCCGTTGTACAGGCAGGCGCTCCAGTCGTTATGGCTGGCGGACTTGCTTTCGCGCAGCGTGATGGCGACGCGGCTTACGTTCGGGTACGCCTTCATGACGGCCTTGGCGATGCTTTCGTACACGCTGGTGTCGATCTTGCCTTCCTCGACGCTTGCGGCGCTCTCGGCGGAGATGCCCAGCGCCTTCTGCACGTCCTCTTCGTTGGCGATGACCACGTCTACATATTTGACGATCTCCGGCATGACCTCGCTGGCGGTCTTGCCGTACTTCCAGAGGTTCTTGCGATAGTTGAGGTCGCAGCTCACGGTAAGGCCGAGCTCCTTCGCGGCCTTTACGCTCTCAATGGCCAGCAGGCGCGCGCCGTCGGAAATGGCGGGGGTGATGCCGGTGATGTGGAACCACGCGGCATCCGCGAAGGCCTTTTTCCAGTCGACGTCGCCGGGCCTGGCTTCGGCGATGGCGCTGCCCGCGCGGTCGTAAATGACCTTGCTGGGGCGCTGCACCGCGCCGCTTTCTACAAAATAGATGCCCATACGGCCGGCGGTGTACACGATGTCGCGCGTGTCCACGCCAAAGCCGCGCAGCTCGCGCGCGCAGGCGCGGGCGACGTCGTTGTCGGGCAGAACGGTTACAAAGGAAGCGTCCATGCCGTAGTTCGCGCAGCTGACCGCGACGTTGGCCTCGCCGCCGCCGAACGTGGCTTCAAGGGTCGGAGACTGAAAAAGGCGTTCAAAACCGGGGCTCTTCAGGCGCAGCATGATTTCACCGAAGGTAACGATTCTTGCACTCATGACGGTATCCTTCCTTCCGAGTTCGTTGGAAAACGTTCCCTCCTATTGTATCACTTCCCGCGAAGCCGCGCAAGTATAGAATTGTTGCGTTCGCATACAGTGAGGGGAGGAGGCGGTGCGTTTGAGACGGACTTTTCTTTTGATGGCGGCGGCGCTATGCCTGCTGACTCCAATCGCGAATGCGGAAGCGCCGCTGACAGGCGCGCGCGCCGCCATTCTGCTGGAAGCGGAAACCGGGCGCGTGCTGTTTGAAAAGAATGCCGACGAGCGGCTGGCGATTGCCTCCACCACGAAGATCATGACGGCGCTTCTGGCGATTGAAAGCTGCGCGATGGACGAAATCGTCACCGCGGGGAAGAACGCCAGCGGCGTGCCCGGCACGTCGATTTATCTGAGCGAGGGCGAACAGCTGACCATGGAGGAAATGCTCTACGGCCTGATGCTCCGAAGCGGAAACGACGCGGCGGTGGCGATTGCCGAGCATGTGGCAGGGAGCGTGGAAGCGTTTGCCGAGCGGATGAACGCGCGCGCCGGGTCGCTGGGCGCGAACGCGTATTTCACCACGCCGAACGGGCTGGATTCCGGCGGGAACGGCGCGTCCGCGCGGGGCATCGCGACGATCGCCCGGGAAGCCATGCGGCATGAGGCGTTTGTCGCGATTGTGTCGACGAAGCGCCGGACGATCCCGTGGACGGATCACGAATACATGCGCGTATTGACGAACAAAAACAAGCTTCTGCGCACCTATGACGGAGCGCTGGGAATCAAGACGGGCTTCACGAAGAAGGCAGGGCGCTGTCTGGTGTTCGCGGCGGAGCGGGACGGCATGCGCGTGGTGGGCGCGGCGCTGAATTGCCCGAACTGGTTTGAGGAAGCGGCGGATATCATGGATTACGGGTTTGAAACGTATTCCATGGTTGAAGTTCTGCCGGAGGGAGCCGTGCTTACGGAAGGAAAGGAACGATTCACACTGCTTTCGGCGCTGCGCGTTCCGGTTCGGGAGGGGGAGACGGCGGATACGGAGATTGAAAGCAATGAAGGAGGGGAACGCGTCTGGGCTGTCGTGAACGGAGAACGGGTTGTGTGCGCGCCGCTTCTGCGCGAGAAGGAAACGCGGAAGCCGGGCTTTATGGAGGTATTTCGAACGCTGTGGATGCGCTGGAGCGCATTTAACATATAAATTACAAATGAGGGACTTGACAGGGAATGGGTAGGTGACTATAATGGTCAAAGAAGGTCAAAGCAAGACAAACCTTCCTGAACGGAGGCGCAGAACGATGGATGCATCGAAATTCACGAAGAAATCGCTGGAGGCGCTGCAGCTTGGGCAGCAGATCGCACTCCGATATTCCAATATGCAAATCGAGCAGCCGCACCTTTTAAGCGCGCTGCTTTCCCAGGACGGCGGACTGACGCCGGAGCTTCTGAAGAAGATGGAGGTAAACACCACCTCGCTGAAGGAAGCGTGCGACGAGCTGGTTTCCCGCATTCCGCGCGTAAGCGGCCCGGGTCATGAGCCGGACAAGGTGTACATCTCGCAGGACGTGAATCAGGCGCTGCTGGCCGCGGAGGACGAGGCCGCGCACATGAAGGACGAATACGTGTCGGTGGAGCACCTGCTGATCGGTCTGATCGAGCGCGCGAACCCGCAGATGAAGCGGCTGTTTGAGCAGTTCGGCATTGAAAAGGACAAGGTGATGGCGGCGCTTCAGACCGTGCGCGGCAACGTGCGCGTGACGACGGATTCGCCGGAAGCCACCTATGAAGCGCTGAAGAAGTACGGGCAGGATCTCACCGAGCTGGCGCGCAAGCAGAAGCTCGACCCGGTTATCGGCCGCGACAACGAGATTCGAAACGTGATCCGCATTCTTTCGAGAAAGTCGAAGAACAACCCCGTGCTGATCGGCGAGCCGGGCGTGGGCAAGACGGCCATCGCCGAGGGACTGGCGCAGCGAATCGTGCAGGGCGACGTGCCTTCCTCCCTGAAGGACAGGCAGCTGTTCTCGCTGGACATGGGCGCGCTGATCGCCGGCGCGAAGTACAAGGGCGAGTTTGAGGAGCGTCTGAAGGCGGTTCTCAGCGAAATCAAGGAATCCAACGGCCGCATCATTCTGTTTATCGACGAGCTGCACACGATTGTGGGCGCGGGCCGCAGCGAGGGCAGCATGGACGCGGGCAACCTGCTGAAGCCGATGCTGGCCAGAGGCGAGCTGCACTGCGTCGGCGCGACGACGCTGGACGAGTACCGCAAGTACATCGAAAAGGATGCCGCGCTGGAGCGCCGCTTCCAGCCGGTTATGGTAAACGAGCCGACGGTGGAGGACACCATCTCCATCCTGCGCGGCCTTGAGGAGCGCTACGAGGTCTTCCACGGCGTGAAGATCACCGATCAGGCGCTGGTGGCGGCGGCGGTTTTGAGCGATCGGTACATTTCCGACCGTTTCCTGCCCGACAAGGCCATCGACCTTGTGGACGAGGCGTGTGCCATGATCCGCACCGAGATGGACTCCATGCCGCAGGAGCTGGACGACGTTCGCCGCGAAATCATGCGGCTGGAAATCGAAGAGGTCGCCCTGTCTCACGAGCAGGATGAAAAGGCTTCGGTGGAGCAGCTGAACAAGGTTCGCAAGGAGCTGGCCGAGAAGCGCGATCAGTTCAATGAAATGAAGGCGCGCTGGGAAAACGAGAAGAACGCTATTGGCCGCGTGCGCACCCTGCGCGAGCAGATTGAAAAGGTGAACGCCGACATTCAGCTGGCCGAGCGCGAGTACGACCTGAACAAGGCTGCTGAGCTGAAATACGGCAAGCTGCCGCAGCTGACCAAGGAATTGAAGGAAGCCGAGGAAGCGGCGGAGAAGGACAAGTCGGCGCGTTCGCTTCTGCGCGACCGCGTGACCGAGGACGAAATCGCCCGCATCGTCGCGCGCTGGACGGGCATTCCCGTGGCGCGTCTGATGGAGAGCGAGCGCGAGAAGCTTCTGAGACTCGACGAGGAGCTGCATAAGAGGGTCATTGGTCAGGACGACGCGGTGAAGCGCGTGTCCGAAGCCATCTTGCGTTCCCGCGCGGGCATTCAGGATCCCGACCGGCCGGTTGGCTCGTTCCTGTTCTTAGGCCCGACCGGCGTAGGCAAAACCGAGCTGGCGAAGGCGCTGGCACAGGCGCTGTTTGACGACGAGAAGGCCATGGTACGCATCGACATGAGCGAGTACATGGAGAAATTCTCCGTGTCCCGCCTGATCGGAGCGCCTCCGGGATACGTGGGCTACGAGGAGGGCGGCCAGCTGACCGAGGCCGTGCGCAGAAAGCCGTATTCGGTGGTTCTGTTTGATGAAATCGAAAAGGCGCACCCGGACGTGTTCAACGTGCTTCTGCAGCTGCTGGACGACGGCCGCCTGACCGATTCGCAGGGGCGCACGGTGGACTTCCGCAACGCCATCATCATCCTCACCTCAAACATCGGCAGCGACGTGATTCTGGACGGTATCGGGCCGGACGGCGAAATCACGGAGGAAGCGAAGAACGAGGTCGACGGCATGCTGCACGGCGCGTTCCGCCCGGAGTTCCTGAACCGACTGGACGAGATTATCTACTTCAAGGGTCTGATGCGCGATCAGATCGGCGCGATCATCGACCTGATGATGAACGACGTCAATCGCCGTCTCGCGGACAAGCACATTCATGTGACGCTGTCCGAGGGCGCGAAGGACAAGGTCATCGAGGACGCGTACTCTCCGCAGTACGGCGCCAGACCGCTGCGCCGCTATATCCAGCGCAACGTGGAGACACTGCTGGCCAAGGCCATCCTGCGGCTGGAGGTTCAGGACGAGAGCAACGTCGTGATCAACGTGCGGGATGGCGAGCTTGTGGCCGACGCCACGCCCGCCGAGACCGTGCCCGAGAATGCGTAATTCCCTTTTGCCCGCTTCGAGTTTTCGGAGCGGGCATTTTTCGGCAAAAAAGCGGTTTGTGAGAAGCCATTTCGGCGGTCATGTAGATTGAAGTTATGTTAAACAAACGGAATTAACCGACGTAAAACGGAAATGTTCACAATTTCACTTGACAAGACAACCTGCTTTCTGTATAGTAATGATGGTTGTATTTTATATGCGTTATTTATGGATAAGGACGAATGAGGTGAGTGTATGGCAAGACAGCCTCAAAGAGGAGCGGCGTCGCGTCGCTTCGGAATACCGTACATCAGCGCCGAGGTATCCGAAATTATTGCTCAGATTGAAAAGGATACCGCGGATCCCCAGCTGGCGCAAAGTTTGCAGTTCAGCCCCACCGCATTGACCCATATCAAGAGACTGGTGGCTGCGGGCGGCACGATTCTTGTGGACACGCAGCTGATTACCGCGGATATCGACTATTCGACGCTGGAAGGCACGAATACCCGCGTGAGATGCTTTATTGACGATCCTGAGGTGCTTCAGCTGGCGGAGATCCGTCACACGACGCGCGCGGAAATCGCGGTCGATATCGGCCTTGCGATTCCCGGCCCCAAGCTGCTGGTGGTGGGCTCCGCCCCGGCGGCGCTGAACCGCGTGCTGATTCGCCGTCAGCATGAGCCGCTCAGCGAGGTCTGCGTGCTGGCCGCGCCCAGCGGCTTCGCGAACGTCGTGCAGCTGAAGGAGAAGCTTCGCGACAGCGATATGGCCTATATCGTCGCGCGCGGCAAAAAGGGCGGCACCGTCGTGACGGCCGGCATTCTGAACGCCATTCTTCGCGCGATCCGGCCAAAGGAAACGGTTTGAGGAAACGTCGAGTGTCAGGCAGGATTCAACAGCAGACAGCGTTCAGCTTCGGTCGGACGCTGTTTTGTTATGCCCGAAAATATTTTTGATGGTTACAGCCATGGCTTTCCGCATGACAGGAGAATGCGAAAACTCGATTGCCTGGAATTGAAAAATGTGGTATGATACCCATGCAATAGACAACTGTTTTTAGGAGGAATCCGCATGAAGTCGATACGGGAGGCGTTTCGAGCGCCCGACGCTGAATTTTCACCTTTTCCCTTCTGGTTTTTAAACGGCGACCTGAACGACGGGGAGCTTGAAAGACAGCTGAATGACTTTCTTTCGCACGGCGTTCGCGCGGTGGTATTGCATCCGCGCGTCGGCGTGCCCGAATCCCTGTGTTATCTTTCGGACGCGTTTCTGGATCGCATCGAGAGCATTGTTTCCTTCGCGGCGTCGCACGGCATGCGCGTGCTTTTGTATGACGAGGGCATGTATCCCTCCGGCTCGGCGCACGGCATGGTGGTTCAGGAGAATCCAGCCTATGCCGCGCGCGGCCTGTGTCTGCGCGCGCCGGGCGACGCGCCGGAAGAGGGCGACAAAACGCTTGCGCGAATCGCGCTTGTAAGAAGCGGAGAAGGCTTTGTTCCCGGGAGCGCGCGTGTATTGGAGCCGGAGGAGGTGCCTTCGGCAGACGAAACGGAATGCCGGCTGGTCGCCGGCTTTACCCGCGGCACGATTCGCGGAATCCATGAAAACGAGGACGACGGGCAGCCGAACGCGCCCGCGGCGGCCGACCTTCTGAATGCAGAAGCCATGCAGGCGTTCATTCGCCTGACGCATCAGCGGTACTACGACCGGCTGAAGCCGTATTTCGGCGAAACGATACTGGGCTTCTTTACCGACGAACCCAGCCCGACCGGGCGCGCCGGGCGGCGGGGCATGTGCCCGTGGACGGAGGGCTTTGAAGCGGAGCTGGCGGAGAAGGGCTTTCCGCTTGCCGACCTGCCCGCGCTGTTCCTGCCCTGCGGCGGCGCGGAGAAGAAAATCCGCGCGCGGTTCGGCCGTCTTGTAGACGAGCGCATGACCCGAACTTATTATAAGCCCATTTCCGACTGGTGCGTTTCACACGGAATCGCTCTGTGCGGCCACCCGCACGGGCCGCAGAACATCAAGCTGCTGGAAAGCTTCGGCATTCCGGGGCAGGACATCGTGTGGCGCTGGGTCGCGCCGGAAAACGATCTGGCGCTGGGCGGCGCGGAGAGCGCGCAGGCAAAGTGTGCGTCGGACGCGGCGAGGTATACCGGCGCGCGCCGTAACCTGAACGAATGCTTCGGCTGCTGCGGGCCGAACGGGGAAATGTGGGCGTTCAACGTGGACGATATGCGCTGGTATCTGAACTGGCTGTTTGTGCGCGGCTGCAATCTCATCATCCCGCACGCGTTCTATTACGAGCTGGCGCGTCCCGTGCAGATGGATCGCCCACCGGACGCGGGCCCGAACAACATCTGTTGGCCGCACTATGGGCAGATTGCTTCGTTCATCGCCCGCGCCTGCACGCTGAATACCGACGGCGTGAATCAGGCGCGTGTGGCCGTGCTGGGCACGGGCGACAGCCTGCCGGTGGAGAAGGTGCGCGCGCTGTATGAACGGCAGATCGAGTTTAACTATCTGACGGACGAGCAGCTTCTGAAGCTGGGAATGCCGGAAAACGGCGCGCTGGCCGTGGCAAAGCAGCGCTACGAGGCCGTGTTGCTGGACGACGCGCTGGAATACGACGAGGCGGCGCTGGCCGCGCTCCGTACATACGCGAAGCAGGGGTTGAAGATTGTGCGCTCCGCGCGGGCGCTGGGCGGCGAATGGCGCACGGTTCGCCTGAGCGGCAGCGCGTCGGGCATTCGCGCGTCGCACGTGAAGCGCGGGGACGAGGAATTTGTGCTGCTTGCCAACGAGCTGGGCGGGGATTATTCCGGCACGGCGACGCTGCCCTTTACCGGCACAGTGGCCGTGCTCGACCCGTGGACGGGCGAAGCGTGGCAGGAGAACGCCGAAAGCGGACGGCTGAAAGTCCATCTGGAAAGACGGCAGCTGCTCTACGTGTGCCGCTGCGCGGGCGCGGAAGAGCTGCCGTTGAAAGTGCCGGCGGGCAGGATTCGCGAGACGAAGCCGCTGGACGATTGCTGGCAGCTGACGCTTCCGGACGGAAGCACCGTTCCTGGCGTGGGCGACTGGCAGGGGATCGAAGCGATACGCGTATTCTCCGGCAGGCTGACCGCGCGCTGCGCGGTGGCGCTTCGGAAGCTTCCGGCGCGGGCGGAGCTGTGTCTGGGCGATGTCCGCGAGATGGCCGAGGTGCGCGTGAACGGGCAGGACGCGGGCGCGCTGCTTGCGCCGCCGTACCGCGTGGACGTGACGCGCTTTCTGAAGGCGGGCGAGAACCTGATCGAGGTGGACGTAACCAATTCGCTGGTCTCTCATTATGAACACAAGCCGTGGCCGAGCGGACTCCTGGGCGGCACGAAGCTGATCATCCGCGAGGGATAAAACAAACGGGAGGAAACGGATATGCAGGAATTAAACGACCGTATTCAGGCGTTTGCGGCGGAGCATTCGCTGGAATGCGTCGACGGTCTATACGCGGGAAGATATGAGGACATGTACATCACGCTGCGCGCCGAGGAGGAAACGGCGCTGCGCGTCATGGTCTGTCTGAACCTGCCCCGCGGCGGCAGGCGGAAGGCGCTTGAGGAAGCGCTTGCGGAAAAGCTGGCGCGCTACGGCGCGAAGCCGGTGGAGACCGCCTTCGCCAACGCGCTGGCGTTCCGGTTTTATGGGAACGACCCGCTCGACGACATGCGTCGCTTTCTCGCAGAGGCCGACCCGCTGCTGCGCCCCTACGGCCGGGAGATGGGTGTGCTGTGCGCGCGCTGCCGCCGGGAATTCGAGGAGGGGGAGACGTACACGCTTTCGGCGATCGACGGCGAGCTCGTGCCCGTGTGCGCGGAATGCGCGGAAACCGGACGGGCGAAGCGCGGAGAGAACCGCTCAACGATTCGCAGGAAGCGCGCGCGAAGGGGCGCTGTGGGCGGCCTTCTCGGTCTGCTGGCCGCGGCGGCCGCGTGGGCGCTGATGGAGTATCTTGGCATTTCATCCTTCTTCCTTCCTGCCGCGCTCATTCCCCTGCTGGTAAACCTGATCTATGAGAAGATGGGCGGCCTGCGCGACCGGTATCAGGTGTGGATGGTAAGCCTGTGCTCGGCGGGCGGAATCGTGCTGGGCGGGGTGCTTTTCTTCGTCGTGAGCACGCTGTATGTCCAGTCGGAGGGGCTCGCGGAGCTGCTGCCGATGTACGGGGAACCGCTGAAGACGGTGCTGCTTTCGCCGGTTTTCTATGCGCGTTTTTTGCCGAGCGCGGTGATTGCGGCGCTCGCGGCGGCGCTTTTTCTCAGAAACCGCTATCGCTGAATGTGGGATTGAGGGATTCAAGGCGTGAATACCCCATAAAAAGCGTCGTAAATCCCTCATAAAACAACAAAAGCAAGAAAAATAACACACAAACCAACGAGTTTGGGTGGATATTTTGGGCGAGTTGTGATACAATGAACCCACTAAAGCCGAGAGGGGATGAGCGCTTGCTGGCCGTAGAACGCCGCAAACGTATTCGCATGCAGCTGCTGGACGAAAAGCGCGTGCACGTAAGCGAGCTGAGCGCCGCCTATTCCGTGTCGGAGGAAACCATTCGCCGCGACCTCGAGCGTCTGGAGACGGAGGGGCTGGTTTCGCGTACCTACGGCGGCGCCGTTTTGCGCGAGGACGGCCGGGAAGACACGCCCTACGACATTCGCAAGCGCGCGGACGTCGCTTCCAAAACCGTGATCGCTCATCTGGTCGCGTCTTTGATTTCCGACGGGGAATACATCATCCTCGACGAAAGCTCCACATCCTATTACATCGCGCGTGAACTGAAAAGCAAAAAGAATCTGACCGTGATCACCAATTCCATGGAGATCATTCGGGAGATCGCCTCCGTTCAGGGCTGGAATGTGCTCTGCACGGGCGGCGCGCTCCGCACGAGCGCACCTTCCTTCGCCGGTTTTCAGGCGGAGAGTATGGTGCGCTCGTATCACGTGGACAAGGCGATTCTTTCCTGCGGCAGTCTCGACCTGCGCGCCGGGTTTACCGACCGGCACGAGGATACGGCGCTGGTCAAGCGCGCAATGATGTCTGCGGCGCGGCAGGTGATTCTCGCGGCGGATCACGGCAAGTTTGACCGGATCGCGTTCGCGCGAATCGGGGAGCTCGGCCAGCTGAGCACCATCGTGACCGACCGCGACCCCGGCGAAAGGTGGAGGGACGTACTCGGCAAGCTGGGCGTTGAGCTCGTATTTGAACAACGGGAGGATTGAACATGAATTTATCTCCGCTGATTTACTTTTCCCGCCTGTACGGCGCAGACCCGGATCTGGTTACCTGCGGCGGCGGCAACACGTCCATGAAGGAAGACGGCGTGATGTACGTGAAGGGAAGCGGCACCGCGCTGAAGGACGCCGTGACGGAGACGTTCGTGGGCATGGATCTGAAAAAGCTGCTCACGATGCTGGACGACGAGTATCCCACCGAGGATGCGGCGCGCGAGGCGAAGTTCCTGCGCGACGTGACGGCGGCCAAGCTGCCCGGCGAGGAAGCCAAGCGTCCCAGCGTGGAAGCGCTTCTGCACGCGCTGTTCCCGCAGAAGTTCGTTTTGCACCTGCATCCGTCGCTGATCAACGGCCTGACCTGCTCCCTGCGCGGAGAAGAGGATTGCGCCCGCCTGTTCGGCGAAAGCGTCGTGTGGGTGCCCGCGTGCAAGCCGGGCTACGTGCTGGCGCGGAAGATGAAGGATGTTTTCGACGCTTCCGAGAAGACCATCAAAACGGTGCTGCTTGAAAACCACGGCGTATTCTTCGCCGCCGACACCGTTCAGGGTCTGGACACGCAGCTGAACGGCATGATCAACGCGCTGAAGACGCAGGTGAAGGAATTCCCGTCGGTGGAATCGAACGCCGAGGATCCGGGCTTCGGCGAGAGACTTTCAAAGCTCTCCGGAAAGGCGTTCGTGCGATTCAACGCCAGTCCGTCGGCATTGAAGTTCGCGTCGAGCGCGGAAGCGGCCGCGCCGATCATGAAGCCGTTTACGCCTGATCAGATCGTTTACTGCGGCCCGCGCGTGCAGTTCGTCGCCTGCCAGGCCTGCCTGAAGGAGGTTACGGCGAACGTGGTAATCGTGAAGGGCGCGGGCGTCTACGCGCTGGGCGATACGGAGAAGAACGCCAACAACTGCATGACGCTGGTCAAGGACGCCATGAAGGTGGCGACCTATGCCGAGGCCTTCGGCGGCGCGCGGCCCATGGCGCAGGAGCTGGTCGACTTTATCGTCGGCTGGGAAGTGGAAAGCTACAGAAAAAGCGTGAAATAAAGGGTTGAGGTGAGAAACATGACTCTGGAAGAGGCTAAGCTGCATGCAAAGAGGAACATACATAACCGTCCCGCGACGACCGGTCGTCTGGCTGGCAAAATCGCCATCGTGACCGGCGCTGCGCAGGGCTTCGGCTACGGCATCGCCAAGGAAATGCTGAAGGAAGGCGCGTCCATCGTGGTCGCCGACCTGAACGAGCCGCTGGCCATGCAGGTGGCCGAGGAATTCGGCGAGCATGCCATGGGCGTGAAGGTGGACGTTTCCAGCGCGGAATCCGTGGAAGCGATGATCATCAAAACCGTCGAGCGCTTCGGCGGTCTGGACATTTTCCTGTCCAACGCCGGTATCGCGATCGCCGGCAGTCTGGACGAGATGACGCCCCAGAAGTTTGAACTGGTCACGAAGATCAACTACAACGGCTATTTCCTGTGCGCCAAGTACGCCAGCGCCATCATGAAGGCGCAGCACGAGGCGGATGAAAGCCTGTTCTTCGACATCATTCAGATCAACTCCAAGTCCGGCCTTGAGGGCAGCAAGAACAACTTCGCCTACGCGGGCGGAAAGTTCGGCGGCATCGGCCTTACGCAGTCCTTCGCGATGGAGCTTGCGCCGTACAACATCAAGGTCAACTCCATCTGCCCCGGCAACTACTACGACGGCCCGCTGTGGAGCGACCCGGAGAAGGGTCTGTTCGTACAGTACCTGCACGCGGGCAAGGTGCCGGGCGCGAAGACGGTGGAGGACGTGCGCGCGTACTACCTTTCCAAGTCGCTGATCAAGCGCGGCTGCCTGCCGTCCGACGTGGCGCTGGCGCTGACGTATCTGGTGGAGCAGAAGTACGAGACCGGCCAGGCGCTGCCCGTAACCGGCGGCCAGATTATGCTGAGCTGAGGAGGCATTCATGACAAAGAAAGAGATTCTGGCGCTTCTGAACGCGCCCACGCCCGAGGAGCGCCTTAAAAACCTCCGCATGCTGCTGGAGGCCGAAGAGGTTACGCCCGTCGTGCGCCCCGAGTTCGCCAACAACCATATTCACACCACGCATTCCTTCTCGCCCTATTCGCCGACCGCGGCGGTGTACTTTGCCCGCGCCGAGGGTCTGAACACCTGCGGCATCATGGATCACGATTCCATCGCGGGCGCGCGCGAGTTCCGCGAAGCGGGCAAAATCGCCGATATGGGCACGACGTGCGGTTTTGAGGCGCGCGTGTCGCTGGCCGGCACGCCGTTTGAAAACCGGCGCACGAACCATCCGGATCAGGCGGGCGCGGCGTACATGGCGTTCCACTCCGTGCCGTGCGAGAGCTTCGACCGCGCGCAGGAGAAGCTGCGCGAGCTGGCGCGCCGCCGCAACGAACGCAACCGCAGCATGGTCGACCGAGTAAACGAAATCATGGTGCCTTACGGCATCGAGCTGGATTTCGACCGGGACGTGCTCCCGATTTCCAGCTTTGAGGTCGGCGGTTCCGTGACAGAGCGGCACCTGCTGTACGCGCTGAGCCTGAAGATCATCGAGAAGGTCGGCCGCGAGAACGTGCTTTCGTTCCTCGAGAACGAGCTGGACATTCATCCGTCCCAGAAGGTCAGAAACTGGCTGATGGACGTGGACAGCGAGCACTTCGCCTACGATCTGCTGGGCGTGATGAAGAGCGAGCTGAACGCGCGCGTGTACATTCCGGCGGACGACGAGATGATGACGCTGGCTGAGGCCGTGGCGTTTGCCGACGAAATCGGCTGCACGCTGTGCTATGCCTATCTGGGCGACATTGGCGACAGCGTGACCGGCGACAAAAAGGCCGCCAAATTCGAGGACGATTATCTGGAGGAGCTGCTCGAATACCTGCGCGAAGCTGGCGTGAAGGGCGTTACCTACATGCCCAGCCGCAACACCGAAGCGCAGCTGGATCGCCTGATGGCGCTGTGCGACCGTCTGGGCTTCACCCAGATTTCGGGCGAGGACATCAATTCGTCCAGACAGAGCTTTATTTGCAGGGAGCTGGCCAACCCGAAGTTCCGCCATCTGGTGGACGCGGCGTGGAAGCTCGTAAATCAGGAAGCCAGGGAGGAAAAGAAGACCATGAAAACCAGAGCCGTGCGCCTGTATGGCAAGGAAGACCTGAGACTGGAAACCTTCGAGCTTCCGGCGATCAGGGACGACGAAATTCTCGCGAAGGTCATCTGCGATTCCATCTGCATGTCCACCTATAAGGCGGCCGAGCAGGGCGCGGATCACAAGCGCGTGCCCGACGACGTGGCGGAGAACCCCGTGATCGTGGGACATGAGTTCTGCGGCGAGATTCTTCAGGTCGGCAGCAAGTGGCAAAGCGAGTTCAAGCCCGGCGAGCGCTTCGCCATTCAGCCGAACATCAACTACAAGGGCACCATGTGGTCGCCCGGCTACTCCTTCAGGACCATCGGCGGCGACGCGACCTATATCGTGATCCCGAACCAGTTCATGGAGTGCGGCTGCCTGCTGCCGTACCATGGCGAAGCGTTCTTCGGCGCGTCCCTGTCCGAGCCGCTGAGCTGCGTGGCCGGTACGTTCAAGGCGATGTACCACACCACCAACGGCGTGTACGAGCACAAGATGGGCATTAAGGAGCACGGCAAGATGGCCATTCTGGCGGGCGTGGGCCCGATGGGGCTGGCTTCCATCGATTACATCCTGCACACCGAGCGCCGTCCGTCCTTCCTCGTCGTGACCGACATCGACCAGGCGCGTCTGGATCGCGCGGCGAGCATCTTCACCGTGGAGGAAGCGAAGCGCATGGGCGTGGAGCTTCACTATGTGAACACCGGCGCGGTGGAAAACCCTGCGGAGACGCTGATGCAGCTTTCCGGCGGCGACGGCTATGACGACGTGATCGTGTTCGCGCCCGTTCCCGCCGTTGTCGAGCAGGGTGACGCCATCCTTGGCCGCGACGGCTGTCTGAATTTCTTCGCCGGCCCCGCCCGCAAGGATTTCTACGCCAAGCTGAACTTCTACAACGTGCACTATATGTCCGCGCACATCTGCGGCACCTCCGGCGGCAACAACGACGATATGGCGGAGTGCCTGAAGATGATGGGCGAGGGCAGGCTGACCCCCGCGGCGCTGGTTACCCACATCGGCGGCATCGACGCGGTCATCGATACCACGCTCAATCTTCCCAGGATCCCCGGCGGCAAGAAGCTGATTTACACCCACATCAACATGCCGCTGACCGCCATCAGCGATTTTGAGGAGAAGGGCAAGACCGACCCGATGTTTAAAAAGCTCCATGAGCTTACGCAGAAAACCAACGGCCTCTGGAATAAGGAAGCCGAGGATTACCTTCTGAACACCCTGGCTAAGGAGGATTGCGAATAATGGCAAAAGCGGTCATCATGCCGAAAGCCGGCATCACGGTGGAATCCTGCATCATCGGAAAGTGGCTCAAGAACGTGGGCGACCCGGTGAAGGTTGGCGACATTCTGTTCACCTACGAAACGGATAAGGCCTCCTTCGAGTGCGAAAGCACCGAAGAGGGCGAGCTGCTCGCCGTTTTCTTCAGTGACGGGGACGAGGTTCCCTGCTTCACCAACGTCTGCGCCGTCGGCGCGAAGGGCGAGGACTACAGCGCGCTGAAGCCCGGCGGAGCCGCCGAAGCGCCCGCCGTGAAGGCGGACGAAGCGCCCAAGGCCGAGGAAGAGAAGAAGGCCGCCGCGCCCGAAGCCACGAAGTCCGCGGACGGCAGCCTGAAGGTTTCGCCGCGCGCACGCACGCTGGCGGAGAAGGCCGGCGTTGATCCCAGGTACGCCGAGGCGACCGGCCCCGACGGACGCATCATCGAGCGCGACATTCGAAGGCTCATGGAAACCGGCATGCCCGTGGTCGAGGAGACCGCCGCGCCTGCCGCGAAGGCCGAAGCGCCCGCTGCCGCCGCAAAGCCCGAGAGCGAATACGAGGACGTCAGGCTGCCCGGCATCCGCAAGGTGATCGCCAAGTCCATGATGTCTTCGCTGCACGGCATGGCGCAGCTGACCCACCATCATTCCTTCGACGCCACCTCCATCCAGAGCTTCCGCAGGGAATGCAAGGCGGCGGGCGGCGACGTTGGCGGCATCACGCTGGGCGACATGGTGCTTTACGCCGTGTCCCGCACGCTCGTCAACTGGAAGGATCTGAACGCCAATATGATCGGCGACGACACGATCCGCTACTTCAGGCACGTCAATCTGGGCGTGGCCGTGGATACGCCGCGCGGACTGATGGTTCCCACCATCTTTAACGCCGACACCAAGAGCCTGCTTGAGATCAGCAAAGAGGTCAAGCAGCTGGCGGAAGCCGCGCGCTCCGGCGCGATCAGCCCCGACCTGCTGACCGGCGGCTCCTTCACCGTGTCCAACCTCGGCTCCACCGGCGTTGAGATGTTTACTCCCGTCATCAACCCGCCGCAGACGGCGATTCTGGGCGTGTGCGGCATCACGCAGCGCGTCCGCGAGGAAAACGGCCAGATCAAGCTCTATCCCGCCATGGGTCTGAGCCTGACCTACGATCACCGCGCCGTGGACGGCTCGCCCGCGTCCAAGTTCGTCAGCGAGTTGTGCAAAAACCTCGAAAAGTTCACCCTGCTCCTTGCGAAATAAGCCATAGGAGGAAACGAAGCTATGGATATGTTTGATCTCATCGTCATCGGCGGCGGCCCGGGCGGCTACCTCGCCGCGGAGCGCGCGGCGCAGGGCGGCCTGAAGGTCTGCCTGTTCGAGAAGCGCGCGCTGGGCGGCGTATGCCTGAACGAGGGCTGCATCCCCACCAAGACGCTGCTCAATTCCGCGAAGCTGTATCGCCACGCAACCGAAAGCAGGAACTTCGGCGTGACCGCCGAGAACGTTCTTTTCAATCACGCGCAGGTAATCAAGCGCAAGGCCAAGGTCGTTCGCACGCTCGTCGCGGGCGTGGGCATGACCATGACCGCCAACAAGGTAAACGTCGTCAAGGCGGCGGCGACGATCTGCGGCCGCGAAGCCGACAAGTTCAAGGTTGAAGCCGAGGGCAATACATACCTTGCCGACCGCCTGATCATCGCATGCGGCAGTGAAGCGGTCGTCCCGCCGATTCCCGGCGTAAAGGAAGGTGTGGAGAGCGGCTTTGTGACCACGAACCGCGAAATCCTCGAAATGACCGAGCTGCCCAGGGAGCTGGCCGTCATCGGCGGCGGTGTGATCGGCCTTGAAATGGCGTGCTATTTCGCGTCCGTCGGCGTGAAGGTCACCGTCATTGAAATGATGAACAAGATCGCGGGGCCGACCGACAGCGACATCTGCAAGGTGCTGATGGACGAATACGCCAAGCGCGGCATGGTGTTCAAGCTCTCCGCGAAGGTGCTGTCCGTGAAGCCCGGCTTCGTCGTGTACGAGGACGCGGAGGGTCAGCACGAGCTGCCCTGCGACAAGGTGCTGCTCTCCGTTGGCCGCCGCGCCGCCACGAGGAACGTGGGTCTGGAGACGATCGGCGTGGAAATGAACCGCGGCGCGATCGTGACCGACGACAAGATGGAAACCAACGTGCCCAATGTGTACGCCGTGGGCGACTGCAACGGCAAGATCATGCTGGCGCACACCGCGTACCGCGAGGCCGAGGTCGCCGTGAACAACATTCTCGGCAGGAAGGATCGCGTGAACTACAATTCGATTCCGTCCGTCATCTACACCGATCCCGAGGTTGCCTCCGTGGGCGACACGAAGGAAGCGGCGCAGAAGAAGGGCATCAAGGTGAAGGAAGTCAATGTGCCCATGACCTACGCTGGCCGCTATGTGGCCGAGGTTGATCAGGGCAGGGGCTTCTGCAAGATCGTGCTGGATGAGGATAAGAACCGCATCGTCGGCGTTCATCTGGTCGGCTCGTATGCCAGCGAAATGATCCTGTCCGCCGCCATGATGGTGGACAGCGAGCTGCCGCCGGAACGCATCAAGCAGTTCGTGTTCCCGCATCCCACGGTTTGCGAGGTTATCCGCGAAGCGATTTTCAAGCTGTAATCGAAGCACAGGAGGAATGGAACCATGCCTAAGTCATTACACTACGGCCCGGAAGAGATCCGCGCACAGTCCACGATCCACTTTGAGGACATTCCCGTAAACGCCTACAACAAGACCGTTCAGGAAGAGCGCGCCAACTTCAAGGATGAAGACCTGGTTCGCATCTATCGCGACATTACCATTCTGCGCGAGTTCGAAAGCATGCTCACGTCCATCAAGACTCAGAGCGTGTACAACGGCGTGGAAACCACCTATCCCGGCCCCGCGCACCTTTCTGTCGGCCAGGAGGCCGCGTGCGTCGGCCAGGCGTACCTCATGACGCCCAACGACTATCAGTTCGGCTCCCACAGAAGCCACTCCGAAATCCTCGCCAAGTCCCTCTCTTCCATTCAGAAGCTGAGCGACGACGAGCTGATGAAGATCATGGAAGGCTTCCTCGGCGGCAGCACCCTGCGCGCCGTTGAGAAGATGGGGAAATGCGACAGCGTGAAGGAGCTGGCCATCCGCTTCATCCTGTACGGCGCGCTGTCCGAAATCTTCGCCCGCAAGACCGGCTTCCACATGGGCATGGGCGGCTCCATGCACGCCTTCTTCCTGCCCTTCGGCGTGTATCCGAACAACGCCATCGTCGGCGGTTCCGCGCCCATCGCGGCTGGCGCGGCGCTGTATAAGAAGGTCAACGACAAAAGCGGCTTCGTCGTGTGCAACATCGGCGACGGTTCGCTGGGCTGCGGCCCCGTCTGGGAAGCGCTGAACTTTGCCTGCATGGATCAGTTCCACACGCTGTGGACCGAGGACGGCAAGCAGGGCGGCATGCCGATTCTGTTCAACATCTTCAACAACGGCTACGGCATGGGCGGCCAGACCAAGGGTGAGACCATGGCGTACGATATGCTGGCCCGCATCGGTGCCGGCATTACCCCCACCCAGATGTATGCCGAGCGCATCGACGGCTTCAACCCGCTGGCCGTGATCGACGCGATGAAGCGCAAGCTCGAAATCCTCAAGAAGGGCGAAGGCCCGGTGCTGCTCGACACGCTGACCTACCGCTTCTGCGGCCACTCCGTCAGCGACCAGAACGCCTACCGCGAGAAGGACGAAATCGCCGAGTGGCAGGCCGTCGATCCCATCATCACCTACCGCAAGGCGCTGGTGGACGCGGGCGTCGCCGCCGACAGCAAATTCGAGGATATTCTGGCCGAAACCCGCGAGCGCATGACCAACATCTGCCGTCATGCCGCCGATAAGGAATTCAGCCCCTACGCCGACTTCAAGAGCGATCCGCAGGTTGTGGAGCGCCTGATGTTCTCCAACGAGAAGGTCGCCTCCTTCGGCACTGATACGCCGCGCGTGATGGCCAAGAAGGAAGACTGCCCGCGCGTTCAGCAGATCGCCGGCAAGAGCCGCTTCATGTTCGACGAGAACGGCAAGCCCTTCTCCAAGATGAAAACCTACAACATCCGCGACGCCATCTTCGAGCCGCTGATCGACAAGTACTATGAAGACAGCACGCTCGTCGCCTACGGCGAGGACGTGCGCGACTGGGGCGGCGCGTTCGCCGTGTATCGCGGACTGCCGGATGTCATTCCGCATTCCCGCCTGTTCAACGCGCCCATTTCTGAGGCCGCGATCGTCGGCAGCGCCGTCGGCTACGCCATGTGCGGCGGCCGCGCGGTGGTCGAGCTGATGTACGCGGACTTCATCGGCCGCGCGGGCGATGAAATCTTCAATCAGATGTCCAAGTGGCAGGCCATGTCCGCCGGCATCCTCAAGATGCCCATCATCCTGCGCGTGTCTGTCGGCTCCAAGTACGGCGCACAGCATTCCCAGGATTGGACGAGCATCTGCGCGCACATCCCGGGCCTGAAGGTCTGCTTCCCGGCCACCCCGTGGGAGGCCAAGGGTCTGATGCAGTCCGCGCTGAACGGCACCGACCCGGTGGTGTTCTTCGAGAGCCAGCGCATCTACGACATGGGCGAGCAGTTCCATGAGGGCGGCGTGCCCAAGGAGTCCTACGAGATCGAAATCGGCGACACCAACCTCGTGCGCGAGGGTAAGGACGTCACCATCCTCACCGTCGGCGCGGCGCTGTATCGCGCGGTCAAGGCGGCGGACGAGCTCAAGGCGAAGTATGGCATGGAGGCCGAAATCATCAACCTGCACTCTCTGGTGCCGCTGAACTACGAGAAGATCATCGCTTCCGTGAAGAAGACCGGCCGCGTCGTTCTGGTGTCCGATGCCTGCCAGCGCGGTTCCTTCCTCAACGACATCGCGGCGAACATCACCGAGCTGTGCTTCGACGATCTGGATGCTCCGTGCGTCGTCGTCGGCGCGCGCAACTGGATCACCCCGCCGTTCGAGTTCGACGAGTACTTCTTCCCGCAGCCCAGCTGGATTATCGACGCCATCCATACCCGCATCGTACCGATCCCGGGCTATGTGGCCGAGCATTCTCCCAGCGACGTGGAGCTGGAGCGCAGATCGAAAGCGGGTGTCTGATGCAATATTTCCTGATTTCTCCGGACGGAGACGGGCATAAAAATCTGGCTCGGGACGAGTTCTTTCTGAACTCGCTCCGCCCCGGAGATATGATCCTGTACCTGTATATCAACCGGAACGCCGTCATTATCGGAAGAAATCAGAATCCCTGGCGCGAATGCAACCTGAACCAGCTGGACGCGGACGGCGTTCAGCTGGTTCGCCGCGTCTCCGGAGGGGGCGCGGTGTATCACGATCAGGGCAATCTGAATTTCTCCTTTATCTGCTCCGAGGATCGCTATTCCGACGCGGAGCAGACAGGAATCATTCTGAAAACGCTGGAAAAGCTGGGCATTCAGGCCGAGGTTTCCGGCCGGAACGACATCACCATCGAGGGACGCAAGTTCTCCGGCAACGCCTATTGCAAGCGCGGAGACAACCGCCAGCGTCACGGTACGCTGCTTGTCAGCGCGCAGCTGGGCGTGTTCGACCGCTATCTTAACGCGCCCAAGCAGAAGCTGGAAGCCAAGGGCGTAACCAGCGTGCGCGCGCGTGTGTGCAACCTGTGCGAATACGCGCCGGGTCTGACGGTGGAGCGCACGGCGCGGGCGCTGCGCGAGGCGTATGAGGACGTGTACGGCCCGGCCTCGGATTATCCGTATACGCCGGAAGACATTGCCGAGATCGACCGTCTCTATGCGCATCACCAGAGCTGGGAATGGCGCATGGGTGAAGCGCCGCACTTTGACTATACCTTTGAAAACCGCTTTCCGTGGGGCATGGCGCAGCTGTGCCTGTCAGTGGAAAACGGTTCGGTCGTGAAGGCCAAGCTGTATACCGATTCGCTCGATACCGGCATTCCATCCCGCGTGGAAGCCTGCCTTGCGGGCGTTCGGTTTGAAAAGCAGGCGCTGTCCGACGCGGCCGCGAAGGCGGAGGGCGTGGGGGAGACGCTCAGCGCGTATATTCTTGGAAAAATGTAATTTTACCCGCGCTGGAATTGTAATTTATCCTCAAATGTGATATGCTTTGCATATCCCGGTAAGTAAATTACGGAGGAGAGTATCATGAGCGAAAGATTGCGTATTGGTATCGTCGGCTGCGGCGGAATCGCCAATGGCAAGCACCTGCCTTCCCTGAAGGCCATCAACCGCGCGGACATCGTGGCGTTCTGCGACCTGATTCCGGAGCGCGCCGAAAAGGCCTGCGCCGAGTACGGCGCGGAAGGCGCGAAAACCTACACGGACTATCATCGGCTTCTTGAGGACAAATCCATTGACGTCGTGTATGTACTGACGCCGAACCGGATGCACGCGCAGGTGTCCATCGACGCGCTGAACGCGGGCAAGCACGTCATGTGCGAAAAGCCCATGGCCAAGACGGCCGCGGACGCGCGCGCCATGGTGGAGGCCGCGAAGAAGAGCGGAAAGAAGCTCACCATCGGCTATCAGCACCGCCATAAGCCCGAGGCGCGCTATCTGAAGAGCGTGATCGAGCGCGGCGATCTGGGCGACATCTATTATGCCCACGCCTACGCCATCCGCCGCCGCGGCACGCCGAACTGGGGCGTGTTCCTCAACGAGTATGAGCAGGGCGGCGGCCCGCTGATCGACATCGGCACCCATTCCCTCGACCTGACGCTGTACCTGATGAACAACTACAGGCCGCGCATGGTCGTCGGAACCACGTATAAGAAGGTTGAGAATCCCGAGATGGGTAACCCGTGGGGCGGCTGGCCGGAGGGCGCGAACACCATGGAGGACGCGGCGTTCGGCTTCATCGTGATGGAAAACGGCGCGACGATCAATCTGGAAGCCACCTGGGCGCTCAACACCATCGAGCCCATTCCCGAGGGCAGCACGCAGCTGTGCGGCTCCAAGGCGGGCGCGCAGATCAAGGGCGGTGTGAGCATCAACAAGGCGGAGTTTGGCCGCCTGATCGAGATCAGACCCGACATGTCCGCCGGCGGCGTGGCCTTCTATGACGGCGTGAAGGAAACGCCGGCCATCACCGAGCAGATGCGCTGGCTCGACGCGATCGAGAACGACACCGACCCCGTCGTCCTGCCCGAGCAGGCCTGCGTGGTCAGCGAAATCCTCGAAGCGATTTACAAATCCGCCAGGACGGGTCAGCCTGTATACTTCGACCGTTGACGGAGAACCGGAGAGGCTGCTCGAAATGGGCAGCCTTTATTACGCCCCGACGCGGGCTCAGTGAGGACGAACGAAATAATGAAATCGATGAAACTGAAAAATGAAATTGAAATCGCACTGTTTGCCGTGCTTCTGGCGGTTTTTTCATGGACGACGATTCCCTTCGCCGTGCCGTTTACGCTGCAAACCTTCGGCGTGTACGTCGCGCTGATGCTGCTGGGCGGCAAAAAGGGTACGATTGCCATTGCGCTGTATATCCTGCTGGGCGCGGTAGGCGTTCCGGTATTCTCCGGCTTTAAAGGCGGCGTCGGCGCGTTGCTCGGCCCGACCGGCGGCTATATCTTTGGTTTTCTCGCAACGGGTCTTGTGTATATCCTGATGGAAAAGCGGACGTTCCGCTTCCGCGCGCCGGTCTCGCTGGCGATCGGAACGATTCTGTGCTATGCATTTGGAACGATCTGGTTCGTGATCGTCTATAGTGGAAAGGTCGGCCCGATCAGCGTTTGGACGGCGCTCCTCAAGTGCGTAATTCCGTTCATCCTGCCGGATGCCGCGAAGCTGGCGCTGGCCGATCTGGTTTCAAGGCGCGTAAAAAAATTCGTAAAATGACAAAACAGAGGGATGCACCGAAAGCGGGCGCATCCCTCGATTGTATCATGCGGTCTGGCGCATGGAGAGCTTGTCGGCGATCAGAGCGATGAATTCGCCGTTGGTCGGCTTGTCCTCGGCGGAGAAGACCTTGTAGCCGTAGATTCGGTTCACGCTGTCCAGCCGCCCGCGGCTCCATGCCACTTCAATTGCGTGGCGCATGGCGCGCTCCACCTTGCTGGGCGTGGTGGAGAAGCGGCGGGCGATGCCGGGATACAGCTCCTTCGTGATGCGGTTGATCAGGTCGTGATTCTCCATCACCATCTTGACGGCCTCGCGCAGGTAGCCGTAGCCCTTGATGTGCGCGGGAATGCCGATGGAGAGGAACAGGTTGGTCACGCGTTCGTCGACGCTCGCGCCCGTCTGCGTGTCGGGGCCGGAAAGATAGACGGGCGCGTCGTCCGCGCGGGCGACCTCGAGAATGCGGGTGTAGAGCATTTGCATGTCAAAGGGCTTGATCATGTAGTAATCCGCGCCCAGCCGCATCGCACGACTGATGAAATCGTCCCGGGTCAATCCGGTGAGCATGATCACGTGCGGGCGCTTTGGAAGGTCGAGCCGCGCAAGCTGTTCCAGCGTCGAGAATCCGTCCAGACGCGGCATCACAATGTCCAGCAGCAGCACGTCCGGGCAGGCTGACTGCACCATTTCCAGCGCTTCCACGCCATCCTTCGCCATTCCGGCGATTTCAATCTCCGGCTTTCGTGAAAGGGAGTCGGCAATCAGGCGCAAAAGGGTCTGATTGTCGTCCGCCAGTAAAACGCTGATTCTGTTCATATCCCGTTCATCCTTTCGACTGCGGTATTTCGCTATATATCTATGCGTACCGCGCGCGTGTGATGCGTAATTCGCCGAAAAAGATGAGGAAAAAGCATAAAAAAACAGGGACTGTTGCGCGTCTGCCCAAGGCCGATGAGAGGATCTGGCAAATCCAAAGGAATAATTCGGCTCGTTTATTGCACTTTCTAAAAGGCGCTGTCTGAGGGTTATCGAGCGTTGCTTGAATGACTTGCGATGGAGAGTCGAGAACTATTCATCGAATTTGTGTAAAACTCTTGCTTTATGAACCATTTCTGAATATAAATCGTTCCTCCTCAAAATAAAATTTTTCCCGTTTTTGATGGCTGGTACTACCCATGAACTAAGGGCTTGATCGATGTAAGGTTCAATCTCTTCTGGCGTATATTCTTCATAGGCTATCATTGCTGTCGTGGAACAAGCCGCGGCCGGGAAGTAAGTATACTTCTCTTTACTTGGTACAGCAATTCGATGACAGAAAGTAACATCCGTAAGTTTTGGGTAACGGGGAGCCATCTCTGATTTGATACTAAACCCGCAATTTAAATAGTAAGCTGCCCCGTAGTCTGAAGCTTGAAACAGTACTGCGCCCAGAACATCTGAGCCTAAATCCAAATAATAGTGTCCGCGCGCCTTCACAAAACCGTACCGTTTCAAAATTCGATCGCAAAGCTCCTTAAACTCCTGTTTCGTCATATGATAATCCCTTCGCTTCTTAATCATCAAGGATCATGGTATGTTCTTCACCGAGTTTCCTGTTTGCCAGTTAATAAGCATCCTCTCGAGTCTTATTTCAACACAGCAACAGGGGCGAGCGCAGAAAAACGCGAGAACTGCGCTGCCCCTCTGCTTACGGCCATCGATGATTCGCGGCGCACTCTGGCGCTGGATATTTTATTACGGGCTACTGCGCCAACTGCGCCAATATCGCCCCAACGCTTCCTGCTTTCACGTTAGCCCGTATACCTACGCGGCTTGTAGCCATCGGTGTAGTAGTGATCGGCCGTATAAATACTGGTGGATACGGTGTTAATACCCGGTTCCAAGCCGCCTTGTTCGATAACGACGAATTCATCGTGCTCATCACTCACGTAGTATAAGAACATGACCACGTGACCACTGCGTACAATGATATCACCGGGATACAATTCGGCACTCTCTGAGAGAGTCTTAAACAACGTCGATTTGGCAAACTTGCGTGTATCCCAGCTACCGATTCCGCTAGTGCCTACGCCGAAGTAGCACATCGCGATCATTGAGGAGCAATCGTTGCCACAGTACTTGCCATCCAGCAGATTATCCTGATTCAACATGTAATAGTTTCCGTTCTTGTAGTAGCGATTCTCACTGATAGCCTTAGTGGGCGTGTACAGACGCTGCTTCGGGTATCCTTTGGAGATATAGGGCATGCCGTAGTACATAATGCCGGGCTTGAAGTCCTTCGCGCCGTTTTCGGAGTTTTTTGCATTCCAGTATGGCTGGCGGGTACGGGTCATCCACGGGAAGTTGTACATTTCGAAAGCGGCGTTGATCCACTTTAAACGTCGGTTGTAGTTCGTATTCGAGATTTTTCCACGTGTCTTTACCGATTGCAGCTCGCGAATGGCGGAGTCTTTTACGGCACTAATTTTTCCTCTGTTGGTGGTGAGCTTCGACTTGGTTGTGCGGCGATCCGGCATCACCAGCGTGCGCGCCGGGTTGAGCACGGTGATTTTGATGCTGGCGGAAACGCTCGCGTCCAGCGTCGAATAGACGCTGACCGTGGCCGTGCCCGCGCCGACGGCTTTCAGCTTGCCGTTCTTATCTACGGTGACGACGGAGGTCTTGCTCGATTTCCAGCTTGCGGAGGTATCGCTGCCCTCGGGATAGACCGTAAACGTAAGCTGGTAGGTTTCGCCGATGTTCATGTACATCGACGCGCTTTCGAGAGTGAATTCCTCCGGCAGATAGCTGGAATACACGCGCAGCGTGAGCGCGGCGGTAACGCCGTTTTTCGCCGTGGCGTAAATCGTGACGACGCCCGCGCCGGTGGGGGTGACGAGACCGTTCTGGTCGACCATCGCAATGGACGGCGCACTGCTCGACCATACAAGGGTCTTGTCGACCGCGTCATCGGGCGAAACGACCGCCGTGAACTGCGCGACTTCGTCCGGGTGCAGCGTGGTTTTATCTGTGGACAGGGTGATGTTCTCAATGCCCTGTTCAATCGTTACCTTATAGGAAGCCGTTGCGCCGCCCTGATCGTTCGCGGTCGCGAGAATGTCGCAGCTGCCGGCGGAAACGGCCGTGACCACGCCGTCCGCGCTGACCTTCGCGATTTTCTCATTGGAGGAAGTCCAGCGCACGGTCTTGTCGTCCGCGATTTCAGGAAGCGCGGATGCCGTCAGCGTCAGCGTTTCGCGCGTGAGCAGACTGCCCTCGCGGCTGGCGGTCAGCGTCAGCGTTTCGACCGGGATGGCGGCGCGCATCGGATGCTCGCATATCACGCCGTCCGCCGCAGCGGTGATGACGGCGGAGCCCTGACGGAGCGCGCGCACGACGCCGAATTCATTTACGGAGAGGATGGTATCGTCGGAGGACGTCCATGTGACCTGCGGGTAGGATGCGTCGAGGGGCAGGACGGAGACAGGCAGCACGGCCTGCGCGCCGACGAACAGGCTTTCGGGCGCGTCCGGAAGCTTGACGGAATCGACCGGAATGCACACCTCCACAGGGATGCGGGTGACGACCTTGCCCTCATCCTGCGCGGCGGTGGCGACGATAAAGGTGGAGCCGGTCTGAAGGCCGGTCGCGCTGCGTCCGGAGACGCGGACGATGGCGGGATCCTCGCTTACAAGCGTCACAGTGCGCGTTTCGTCGGTAGAAATGACTCGTTTGGTCTGGTCGATGTTCAGGCGGGACGCGTCCTCCACAAAACGAACCGGCTCGCCGATTTCAAAGGCCTTCTCGAAAAGCTGGCTGGTTTCCACCCAGCGATGGCGCACATATACGCGCACGTCGTACACGCCGGTTTTCGGCAGGCGCGCCGTGGCGGTATTCGTATCGGCGTAGCCGGTGTCGAAGCACACCGCGCCGTCCTTCAGGATTTCAAAGCGATAGGAAAGGAACCACTCCACGCTCGTGGCCCTGGCGGAGAGGGTAAAATCCGCGTCCGGCGCGTGCCATGCGTCGGTTTCCAGCTGAATATTCGTGATTTCCACGGAGACGAACTGCCTGCCAGTTTCTTTCGCGAAGGTTTCCGCGGCCGTGCCGGGAAGCCCGTAAACGGTAAAATTGGCGCTTCCAAAGGCGTCGGGCGCGATCTCCGTCGCGGAAGCGGGAATGAAAACCGCGTCCGCCTTCGCCGTGCCGGAAAAGGCCTCGGACTCAATCGTGGTTATGCCGTTTGGAACGGCCAGCACGTCCGCATATGCGGTAAACGCCAGAAGAAGCACACAGAGTAAGGCAAATGCGCGCGTCGTCCTTTTCATCATACATCCTCCGAATCATATCAAATGAAAAAGCAAATTCTACCTTTGTATAAGACGCGTCTGGAGCGGGAAAAGTTGCATGATTTGCGATTTTGTGGTATACTTATTTTCGATATTCGTTTCGGAGGACATCATGGCGAAGGAATACAAGGCGAAAGACATAACGATCCTTGAGGGGCTGGACGCGGTGCGCATGCGTCCCGGCATGTACATCGGCTCGACCGGCTCCCGGGGGCTTCATCACATGGTCTGGGAGATCGTGGACAACGCGATCGACGAGGCCTCCAACGGCTATGCAACCGAGATTTCCGTCACGCTGAAGAAGGACGGCTCCTGCGAGGTATCGGACAACGGCCGCGGCGTGCCCGTGGACATTCATCCGGCGCTGGGCGTTTCGGCGGTAGAGGTCGTCTATACCCAGCTTCACGCGGGCGGAAAGTTTGACGATAAGAACTACGCCTATTCCGGCGGTCTGCACGGCGTGGGCGCGTCGGTCGTAAACGCGCTCAGCGAGTGGATGACGGTGGATGTGTACAAGGATTTCACGCACTATCAGCAGAAATTCGCGTCCGTCGCCGATCCGCAGACCGGAAAGATCAAGTCCGGCCATCCGCTCGCGCCGCTGGCGAAGGTGGGCAACACGCGAAAGCGCGGCACGACCGTCACCTTCAAGCCGGACGGGCGCGTGTTTGAGGAAACGGTGTTCTCCGGAGACACGGTGCGCCGCCGCATTCGCGAGCTGGCGTATCTGAACCGCGGCGTGAAGTTCGTGTTCACCGACGAGCGCGTGAAGGACGCGGACGCGCGAACCGTGGAATTCTGCTACGAGGGCGGCCTGACTGACTTCGTGAAATATCTGAACGAAGAAAAGAATCCGATGACGGAGCCCATGTATTTCGAGGGCGACCAGAGCGGCATGCGCATCCGCGCCGCCATTCAGTACACGGATTCCTATACCGAAAGCCTGTTTTCGTTTGTAAACAACATCCCGACCGCCGAGGGCGGCACGCATGAGACCGGCTTCAAGGCGGCGCTCACGAAGGTGTTCAACGACTATGCCCGCAAAATCGGCGCGCTGAAGGAGAAGGACAACAATCTTTCCGGCGAGGATTTCCGCGAGGGCATGACGGCGGTGCTGGCCGTGAACGTCAAGAACCCGCAGTTTGAGGGACAGACGAAGGGGCGGCTGGGCAACACCGAGGTGCGCCCCATCGTGGAGGCGTTCTTTACCGAGAAGCTGTCGGTGTATCTGGAGGATCTGAAGCATCAGGACGCGGCGCAGCTGATTCTGGACAAAGCCGTGAAGGCGGCGAAGGTGCGCGAAGCGGCGCGCAAGGCGCGCGACGTGGCGCGGCAGAAGAACGAGCTGGAAGCCGCGCCGCTGGTGGGCAAGCTGTCATCCTGCACCGGCCGCGACGCGAAGCTCAACGAGCTGTTCATTGTGGAGGGCGATTCGGCCGGCGGCAGCGCCAAGCAGGGGCGCGACCGTCGCTTTCAGGCGATTCTTCCGCTGCGCGGAAAGCCGCTGAACGCCGAGAAAAAGCGTCTGGATCAGGTGCTGGCGAACGAGGAAATCCGTTCGATGATCACCGCGCTGGGAACGGGCATCGGCGAGGACTTCGATCTTTCGCATCTGAAATACAACAAGGTAATCATCCTGTCCGACGCGGATCAGGACGGCGCGCACATCCGCGCGATTCTGCTCACGTTCTTCTATCGCTATATGCGCGGGCTGATCACCGACGGGCACGTGTATATCGGCATGCCGCCGCTGTACAAGGTGGCGAAGGGCGAAAACGTGCAATATTGCTATGACGACAAGGAGCTCGCCGGCGCGCTCAAGAAGGTGGGCAAGGGCTACACGCTTCAGCGATACAAGGGTCTTGGCGAGATGAACCCGGAGCAGCTGTGGGAAACGACGATGAACCCCAACGGCCGCATGCTGATGCAGGTGTCCATCGAGGACAACGCCGAGGCCGAGCATATGGTCACGGTGCTGATGGGCGACAAGGTGGAGCCGCGCAAGGAATACATCTTCCAGTACGCGGATTTCAACAAGAAGGACAATTTCGAGCCGGTCACGGCGGAAGGGAGCCGATAAGAAATGGCGAAAAAACCGATTCACGGCTCCTCCGAGCCGGTAAAGCCGGAGATCATCGTTCAGAAGACGATGGAGACGGTGATGCACGAAAGCATGATGCCGTACTCCGAGCACGTCATTCTGGAACGCGCGCTGCCGCGCGTGGAGGACGGTCTGAAGCCCGTTCAGCGGCGCATCCTGTTCACGATGCAGGAGCTTTCGCTTACGCCCGACAAGCCGCACAGAAAGTGCGCGCGCATCGTGGGCGACTGTCTGGGAAAATATCACCCGCACGGCGATTCCTCCGTATACGGCGCATTGGCGCGCATGGCGCAGCCGTTCGCGCTGCGCGCGCCGCTGGTGGACGGCCATGGCAACTTTGGCTCCATCGACGGCGACAGTCCGGCGGCCATGCGATACACCGAAGCGCGCATGACGCCGCTGGCGATGGAAATGCTGCGCGACATCGACAAGGACACCGTGGGCTTCCATCTGAATTTCGACGACACGCAGAAGGAACCCGATCTTTTGCCCGGCCGCTTCCCGAACCTGCTGGTAAACGGCGCGGACGGCATTGCCGTAGGTCTCGCCACGAACATTCCGCCGCACAACCTGGGCGAGACGATCGACGGCGTGATCGCGCAGATGGAGAACCCGGACATTACGACCCGGGAGCTGATGAAGTACATTCCCGCGCCGGACTTCCCGACCGGCGGCGTGCTTGCCTGCACGGACGAGCTGTATCAGGCTTATGAAACCGGGCGCGGCAAGATTCAGCTGCGCGCGAAGGTGGAAATTGAGAAGGGCAACGCCGGACGCACGCTTCTGGTCGTGACCGAGATGACGTACGGCAAGAACAAGGCGGCGGTGCTCGAGAAGATTTTAAAGCTTTCGGAGGAGAAAAAGGCGCTGTTCAGCGGCATCTACGACATTCGCGACGAAAGTGACCGCATGGGCATGCGCGCGGTGATCGAGCTGAAAAAGGACGCGGACGTCGAGCGCACGCTGGCGGCACTGTATAAGTACTCCGAGCTTCAGGATACCGTGGGCGTGAACATGGTGGCCATCGCCGACGGCAAGCCCATGCAGATGGGACTGAAAACGATTCTGGCGCACTACATTCGCCATCAGAAGGAGGTCGTAACCCGCCGAACGCGCTACGATCTCGAGCAGGCGAAGGCGCGGGCGCACATTCTGGAAGGGCTGATCATCGCCGTCGACAATCTGGACGAGGTCATTCGCCTGATTCGCGCCAGCAAAACGCCCAAAGAGGCGCGCGAACGCCTGATTGCGGCCTTCAATCTCACGGAAATTCAGGCGCAGGCCATTCTGGACATGCGCCTTCAGCGCCTGACAAACCTGGAGATTCTGACGCTGCGCAACGAATACGCCGAGGTGCTCAAGCGCATCAAGTATCTGGAATCGATTCTGAAGAGCGAAAAGAAGCTGATTTCCGTGATTCGCGACGAGCTGATGGAGATTCGGGAGAAGTACGCCGACGCGCGCCGCACGCAGCTGGTCGGCGCCTTCGAGGAAGCCGAGATCGTGCCGGACGCGCCGGCGGCGGACGAGGCGGTCGTCTGCATGACGCGAGCGGGCTTCGTCAAGCGCATGCAGCCAAAGCTGTTCGAGAAATCCGTGCAGAACGGAGAGGTTCCGGTGGAGCCGCCGTACCGCTTTGCCTGCGAAACGACGGATAAACTGCTGTTCTTTACCGATCAGGGCAACTGCTACCCGGTTACCGTGTCGCAGGTTCCCGAGTGCCGCGTGAAGGATCGCGGCCTGCCGCTGGGCGGTCTGCTCGCGGGGCTCGCCAAGGGCGAAAACGTGGTTTCGCTTCTGTGCGTGAAGCCGTCGGACTTTACGGGCGAGCTGCTGTTCGTCAGCCGCGGCGGCCTTGTGAAGCGCGTGGATATGGTGGAATACAACATCAACCGCGCGCGCTTCGCCGCTACGGGGCTGAAGGACGGCGACCGTCTGCTCACGGTTCTGCGCCTGTCCGGCGAGAGCAACCTTCTGATGATCACGGAGCAGGGCATGGCCATTCATTTCAGAACCGCCGAGGTTTCGCTGATCGGCCGCACGGCCGCGGGCGTGAAGGGCATCGCCCTTGCGCCGGAGGACGGCGTCGGCTTCGTCCTTCCGGACGACGAGGAGGGCGAGGTGCTGCTGGTAAGCGACAAGGGCTTTATGAAGCGCTGTCTGCTGATCGATTTTGACCTGCAGGCGCGCGCGGGCAAGGGCGTGAAGTGCTTCGCGTTCCAGAAGAACGGAGCCAACGGCACGCGCATCTGCGCGGCGCTGCTGGTGAAGCAGCCGTTCGACTTTGTGGCGAAGCAGAAGTCCGGGCAGGAAATGCCGCTGAACACCAACGCCGTGCGCATCGAGCGCAGGGACAGCCGTGGATCCATGTACGCCATGTGCGTATTGGACGATACAATCGAATTCGTGGAGAGAACCATTCAAAGGGGGAACTGATTATGGAATACGGACTTCAGATGTATTCGGTGCGCGACATTACGAAGACGGATCTGGAAGGCGCGATGAAGGCCGTCGCGGAGATGGGCTATACGTATGTGGAGTTCGCGGGCTTTTTCGGCCACAGCGCTGAGGAGGTCAAGGGCTGGCTGGACAAGTATGGTCTGAAGGTCTCCGGAACGCATACCGGCCTCAGAGAGCTGGACGCGGACTTTGAGGGCACGGTGAAATATCACAAGACCATCGGAAACACCAATATCATCATCCCCGGCCACGACCTGAGCTGCCAGAGCAAGATCGACGAGTTCGTCGAGAAGGTCAACCGCTATCAGCCGCTGCTGGAAAAGGAGGGCATCTCGCTGGGCTACCACAACCATTCCCACGAGTTTATTCCCAATGACGACGGCAGCGAGATTCACGAGCAGCTGGTCTATCGCACGAACCTGAACATCGAAATCGACACCTTCTGGTATTTCAACGCCACGCACAGGAGCGCCGTGGGCATCATGGAGCGCCTGAAGAATCGCATCCGCGTGATTCACATAAAGGACGGATTTATCGGCGGAGAGGGCAAGCCGCTTGGCTACGGCGAAGCGCCGGTGGCCGAGGTATACGCGAAGGCGGCCGAGATGGGCATTTTGATGGTCGTCGAGAGTGAAAGCCTGAAACCGGACGGACTGACCGAAGCCCGCCAGTGCATTGAATTTCTCAGGTCTCAGGAAAAATAAGCGAGCGCATCAAAAAAGCGCCGACTTCGAAAAGCCGGCGCTTTGCGCTGATCAGAATTTCAGCACGTCCAGTCTCGGACGGGTCATGAAGATGGCGTTTCCAACGTCCGCGCCGAACGCGTTTGTGTCCCCGGCTTCGCCGTTCATCCCCTTCAGCATGCCGTCGGCGATTGCGTCGTTCAGCGGATGCCAGTTCGTAAACAGCATGCCGCCCAGCCGTCCCGGCCAGCCGTAACGCTTGCCGAGGTAATGCGCTTCCAGCGCGTGCAGCCAGAGATGGCAGGCGTTCTCTCCGTTTTTGTAGACGGACGGAACCACGAAGAAGCCTTTTTCGATAAAGGTTTCCACGGAAGGATACCCGGCGCTGTGCCAATCGTAATGCCAGTCGCAGATGATCAGATCGCGCGTGACCTCATTCTCCATGTCGAGCGCAGGATACACGCCGAACCGGTCGCCCTCCCACATGCTGTAGCCCATCTTCAGGCTGTTCAGCAGGCGGTCACCCCAGATCATCGTGTCCAGATTCTTCTCCTTCAGGTGATCGTGCAGAATCTTGATCGTGCGCGCGTACAGCGCGGCCGGGCTTTTGCCCTTGCAGCGCGGGCACATCGCCACGTCGAACAGCTCGTCCATGCCGATATGCACCGCGTCCGCGCGGCAGGCCTCGGCCATTTCATCGATCATCGGGAACACATACTGGTAAATATCGTCGTTGGAGGCGCACCAGCTGTGCAGGCAGAAATCCGGCCACGTCAGATCCGCGTCCAGCATGTGGGGCGTTTCCATGAATTCGGGATGCAGTCGCAGAAGCGGGTAGGGGGACGTGCGTTTCTCCGCGGACTGGTGGCTCAGGCAGGGGAACAGAGGAACCAGCCGGACGCCGTGCCGCTGACAGGCGTCGGAAATTTGCCGGACGTCCTGATAATTCACCGTGCCCATGGAGTATTCCGGGAAGCAGGTGAACTGATAGCGCGCCTCCAGAATCAGCGTGTTGAAGCCGCGCGGCGCGAGACCCTCCTCGATCACGCGAAGCATCGCGGGAACGTCCTCGTGATTCTTTAGAATCGTGTGGAAACCGATCATGGGTTTGCTTCTGTCAAACATGATGTCGCCTCCAATGATATGTGATTTTAAACATAACGAAAAGTGCTGACAGATAAAACCGACGCTGATAATATAGCATAAATATACGAATCTGTCAACGAGAATGAAAAGCAAAAATTGATCATACGGCAGGAAAAACGGAACGGATGAAGAATATAAACGATAAGAACAAATGTGCGGGTGAGAACGATATGCGGTGCTATTCATTTGACGGGGGACTTCGTCCGCTGTCGGAGACGCCGGAGAATGCGGCGGAAAATCTTCTTGTGATCATGAGTCCCGTAGAGGCGAAGGATGCGGCGTTTTTCGGAAACACGCGCCCGCCGGTCATTTCGCCGCATGATTCCCAGCTGTGCTGGCAAAAGAATGAACCAAACGCGATCCTTGGGCAGGTTCGTACGCCCGCGAGAGCAAACCGTACCACCGTCCGTTTCACGTTCGCGTGGACGCAGAGCCGGATCGTCGCCGTGGATTACGACGGCGCCCTGTGCGGACTCGTCGAGCAGCTTGCCGAGAGCCATGCACGCTTTTCCGGCAGCGCCGACGGCTTTTTTGTCGACCTTCTGATGGCGCTGGTTGAGGACGATCTGATGTACATTCAGCAGCTGGAAACGCGCGTGATGAATCTGGAGCAGGCTGTTCTGTCCAACGATACGGCGCGCTTTATCGACCATATGAGCGTTCTCCGGCGGGAGCTGCATCGGAATAACCGTTACTATGCGCAGCTGAGCGAGTTTGCCATGTCGCTTCAGGAAAACGACGGCGGATGTGTAAGCGGTCACAGCGTGAAGCGGCTGGGGTATTTTCTGCGGAAGATCAGCGCGCTGCGCGAGGAAACGCAGATGCTGCGCGAGTACGCCAGCCAGGTGAGCGGCGAATATCAGGCGCAGGTGGATATTGCGCAGAACCGCATCATGAAGCTTTTGACCATCGTGACGACGGTCTTCCTGCCGCTTTCGCTGATTGTCGGCTGGTATGGCATGAACTTCAGCAATATGCCGGAGCTGGACTGGGCGTATGGCTATCCGGCGGTGATCGTGATGAGCATACTGGTGGTGCTGGGCTGCATTGCTTTTTTCAAGCGCAGGCACTTCTGGTAAGAACGGGAGACAGAAGAAAATGCTGAAATATCTGAAGAAGTACGGCGGGGTTTCGTTTGACGAGCAGCCGCTGAACGATGTGGACAGGCTGGTTTTCGCACAGATGGCGTATGTCGACTTTCCGGCGGACGCGCGGCGGGACGTTCCGCTTTCGGAAATTCTCGGGCAGATCACGTTTGAGAAAAAGGAAGCGGCGGCGGAGGTGCGCTTCTGGTTCCAGTCGAAGAGCGACCGCGAGCTTTGCGCGCTGGCTGCTGCGGCGAAGCGATACGCGGACGTTCGTTTTCATGGCTTCTTTCGCAATACGGACGCGGACGCGCCGTTTGCCGCGCTGTCGCTGCTTCTGCCGGACGGCGCGCAGCTGATCGCCTTCCGCGGAACGGACAACACGCTCAAGGGCTGGAAGGAAGATTTTGACCTTGCGGTGGAAACCGAAATTCCGACGCAGGGAACGGCGAAGAAGTTCGTGGAGGCCGCGGCGCAGGAGGAACGGCTGCTGGAGCTGTGCGGGCATTCCAAGGGCGGGAACCTTGCGCTGTACGCGGCCGTGTTCGCGGGCGCGCAGGCGCAGAAACAGCTTCGGCAGGCGGTCAGCTTTGACGGTCCGGGCCTGTCGGCGGAGGTTATGCGCTCGGTGGAATACAGGCAGGCTGCGGACAAGCTGCGGCTCGTCGTGCCGCAGGCGTCGCTGGTAGGGCTTCTGTTCCATCAGCCGGAAAGCGTTCGCATCGTGCTGAGCAGCACGTACAGCGTGCTTCAGCACTATCCCTACACATGGAAGACCGACGGCATGGACTTTGCCGAGGCGCGCAAGCTGACCGCGCCCGCGCGGCTGATCGGCGACACCGTGTGCGGACTGATTGAGCAGATGCCGATCGATATGCGCGCGCGATTCATCGACGCCATTTATGGAATTGTGTGCTCCACGGGTGCGGAGACGCTCAACGACATTGTGCGCGGGTGGATCACCAACACGCCGCGCGTGCTGAAAAAGCTGGCCGGAACCGACGTGAAGACCTACGCGCTGATTGCGCGCACGGTGATGCTGTTCTGGCGTTCCGCCGCGGAGGCCTTCGGCCTGAAGCTGACGGGTAACGACGAGGGCAGTGAAATACAACGATAGACAAGGAGAATCGTCCATGAAAATTCTTCTGATTCGGCACGGAGACCCCGATTACACCATCGATTCGCTCACGGAGAAGGGCTGGCGGGAAGCAAGGCTGCTTTCGAACCGCCTTGAAAAGCTGGAAATTCGGGATTTTTATGTTTCGTCGCTGGGACGCGCGCGGGCGACGGTGCAGCCGACGCTGGAAAAGCTGAACCGCACCGCCGAGGTGCTGCCGTGGCTGGCGGAGTTCCGCGGCTGGGTGGAGGATCCGTTCGGCCAGCCGGAGCCGCAGCACCGCATTCCGTGGAACCTGATGCCGCAGTACTGGACGAAGTTCCCGGAGCTGTTCGACCGTGACCATTGGATGGAGCATCCGCTGATGGCGACGGGAACGCTGCGCCAGATTGTTCAGGAAACCAATGAGGGCGTGGACGCGCTTCTGGAACGATATGGCTACAAACGCGACGGCATGATCTTCCGCACCGAAAACAACACGACGGACACGATCTGTCTGGTCTGTCATTACGGCGTGGGCATGGCCATCCTGTCGCACCTGCTGGGCGTCGCGCTGCCGATCCTGTGGGGCAGCTTTATGCTGCCGACCACCTCGGTCACCACGCTGGTGACGGAGGAGCGCGTTCCGGGCGAGGTGTTCTTCCGCTGCTTCCAGATGGGCGACACCGCGCACCTGTACGCGGGGGGCGAACCGAATTCGCAGGCGGGCATGTTCCGGGAGAAGCTATAAATGGAGATAAAGGTGGAAGAGATTGCAATCAGCATATTATATGAAAAATATGTTTTATTATACATTGCGAGGTAAACTGCATGGAAAAAAGTTATTCTGACTTCATGAAAGAAATTTCAGCTGATGAACTTTACGAAGGTCTTTTAGCTCATGGTTTATTTGCAGAAAAACTTCCTCCAGTGTTTAGTTCTGAAGGCTTTTATAGATTTTGCCAAACAAACACAAGAGGGTTTGATGGGAATCCGCATCAATATGTATACTATGAGAATATGAGGAATATCAATATTCCTCGTCCTTTAGCCATTCCTAATCCGATGGCATACCAACTCGAATGCGCGACATTGAAAGAATATTGGCCACAAATTCAGAAGCATTTTTTCCGAAATACGGGTGGGCGTTCATATAAAGTAAGTCAAATTCATATTAGAAAAATGCATGGATTTTCGCCGCTTTTTCGGATGAACTATGATAATTGGCGAACAGATGGAAACCCAGAAGTGAAATTGTCTTTTGGAAAGAAATATATGGTTAAAGCAGACATTTCCAGTTGCTTTCCAAGCATGTATACTCATGCATTATCTTGGGCATTGGTGGGAAAGAATGAAGCAAAGAAAAATCGTACGAATGGAAAATTATGGTACAATAAAATTGACAAATATACACGAAACACAACTCATGATGAAACCCACGGACTA
>SFHK01000061.1 GCA_004556395.1 Clostridiales bacterium | reverse complement strand
AAAGGCGCGCGTCGGGTTCGAAGAAGTGGTTGCCGGGGTTCATGGTCAGGGTTACGTCGAGGTGCTGGGAACGGAGGATTTGCACTGTCTCGCGGGGCTTCGGTGATGGATGCGAAGCCGACCTGATGGGTCGGCTTCGTTTGGGTGGATATGCGTTTACAGCGCCAGCGCTTCGATCAGGCGGGAAAGGCGCGCGTCGGGTTCGAAGAAGTGGTTGCCGGGGTTCATGGTCAGGGTTACGTCGAGGTGCTGGGAACGGAGGATTTGCACTGTCTCGCGGGTGGCGGAACCGACGGCTGCAAGGCGGGGGTTTTTGGTAAATTCCTCGCGGTCGCCCAGCGACAGGCGGACGCAGGCGTTGGGGACGCGGGGCGCGTTTGCGCGCAGGAAGTCCAGAAAGTCGTCGTACCAGAGGGAGCCGGAGGCCGAGGCGATATGGGTGAACCTGTCCGTGCGATAGAGGGCGTAGAGGGCGAACAGCCCGGCCAGCGAATAGCCGCACAGGGCGCGGCGAGTGGGCGCAAGGCCGAGCTCGCGCTCAGCGGCGGGCAGGATGGATTCGGTGAGGGTTTGAAGAAAGCGATCCGCGTACCCGCCGAACGCGCCGCCGCCGCGAAAGCACGCGGGCGCAGGCCACGGGGACAGCGAGTCGTTCCAGTCGCCGGGATCGACGACGAGCAAATTTTCATGCGCCGGAATGGAAATCCGCGTTTCGTCCGGGTCGGCGATTACGCAGACCAGCGGCGCGGACGGGGTTTCGCAAAGCTCCGCGCGCGTGCGCGTGCCGGCGAAGGTGATATTCACGATTTTTGCATGTTGCTCGGAAGCCGCTGCGGAATCGACAGGCTCATACGCTGCGCGCGGCTCGATGAGCGCGCGGGAAGCGGTAGGCGCAGGTGCGCGCGGCTCGATGGGCGCGTTGGGAGCGGCGGGCACGGCAGGTACGCGCGGCTCGATGGGCGCGTTGGGAGCGGCGGGCACGGACGTTGCGCGCGGCTCGATGGGCGCGTTGGGAGCGGCGGGCGCGGACGTTGCGCGCGGCTCGATGGGCGCGTTGGGAGGTACGCGCGACCCGGTGGGCGCGTTGGGAGCGGCGGGCGCGGCAGGTACGCGCGACCCGGTGGGCACGTTGGGAGCGGCGGGTACGGACGTTGCGCGCGGCTCGATGGGCGCGCCGGAAGCGGCGGGCGCGGCAGGTACGCGCGGCTCGATGGGCGCGCCGGAAGCGGCGGGCACGGCAGGTACGCGCGACCCGGTGGGCGCGTTGGGAGCGGCGGGCACGGACGTTGCGCGCGGCTCGATGGGCGCGTTGGGAGCGGCGAGCGCGGACGTTGCGCGCGGCTCGATGGGCGCGCCGGAAGCGGCGGGCACGGCAGGTACGCGCGACCCGATGGGCGCGCCGGAAGCGACGGGCACGGCAGGTACGCGCGACCCGGTGGGCGCGCTGGAAACGGTGGATGCGGCGGAATCGTTGGACGCGGGTTCCGCGGGAACCGCATTCGCGTGATTTTCGACGGAATTGGCGGGCGCGTTGTCTGCATCAAAAGGCACGCCGCTTACGGGGGTGGCAGGCGGCGTGCGGGGGGCGGGAGTATTGGGGGTCACAGGGATTCCAGCAGGCGCACGACGTCGCCGACGGTATGGAGGTCGCCGAGCTTATCGTCCGGAATCTGCACGCCGAACTCGTCCTCCAGCGTCATGACCATGGCGACCATGTCCACGGAGTCGATATGAAGATCGAGCACGAAATCGGAGCTCGCGTTGATCTGGTCGGCGGGAACGTCGGTATATTCGCTCAGCATGCGGATGATTTTCTCAAGCATATTCGTTGTCCTTTCCGCGGCGTGGAAACGCCGTCCTTCGTATCATCCTGTTTATTATACGCTTTCAGGCGGAATTTGTCCTGTTTTCACGCAAACGTTTACAATAAATTTTGATGTTTCCCGGGCGTGTAGCGGCGCGGGGCGCTTTTTCTGTACCATACGGGTACGCGCGGTGCACACGCGCGGACGAGGAAGGGAGGGCTTCCCGATGGAAGAAGCTCAGATTGTCTCTCCCGCGGAGGCGGAGAGCGCGCCCGCGGAGACGGTTCCGGCGGACGCGGAGGCGGCAGGCCGGCGCGAGGCGTTCGAGAGCCTGATTCGCGGCGAATACAAGGCCGAGTTCGACGAGCGCGTGCAGCGCATCATCGACCGGCGGTTCAGGGATCTGAAACGGCTTGAGGCGCAGGCCGAGCGGGCGAAGCCGCTGTTTCAGCTGCTTGAAAAGAGGTACGGCGGGGAAAACGCGGAGCCCCGGGAGAGGGCGGCGGCGGATCTTGCGCGCCGCTGGCAGCTGGACGCGCGGATGGCGAAGGAAATCTATCCCGGCTTCGATCTGCCGAAGATGCTGGCGAACGACCGGTTTACGGCGCTTCTGCGCGCCGGGGTGGATGTGAAAACGGCGTATGAGGTCGTCGACGGGCGCGCGCTCGTGGCGAACGCCATGCGCTACGCCATCGGCCGCGCCCGGGAAAAGACGATCGGCGACATTCGCGCGCGGCTCAACCGTCCGCAGGAAAACGGCGCGGACGGCGGCGGCGCGACGCGAATCGGGCCGCCGCGCGTGAAGGACATGACGAGGAAGCAGCGCGAGGAAATTGAAAAGCGCTGCGCGCGCGGGGAAAAGGTGTTTTTCGACTGAGAAAGGAAGGGAACGCATGCGCATGTTGCTTCAGCTTTTTGCGACCAATACCACCGAAAGCAAGCTCGCGGGAAACGATCTTTCCGCGGAGATGAAGACCTATTACGAGAAGCGGCTGATCGATCTGGCCGAGCCCAAGCTGGTGCACGACCAGTTTGGCGACAAGTATCCCATTCCCGCCGGAAACGGCAGGACGATTGAGTTTCGCAAGTACGACAGTCTGGCCAAGGCGACCACGCCGATTGTCGAGGGCGTGACGCCCACGGGCAACGACCTGAACGTTTCCAGCGTACAGGAGACCGTGATGCAGTACGGCGACTGGATTCAGATGTCCGACCTGCTGGAAATGAGCGCGGTGGACAACAACGTGCTGCAGGCGACGCGGCTTCTGGGCGCGCAGGCGGGACGCACGCTGGACTCCATCACCCGCGACGTGCTGGCGGGCGGCACGAACGTGATCTACGCGCCGTCGCACGCGAACGGAACGACTGCCGCCGTGACCTCGCGCAGCGCCATCGACGAAAGCTGCAAGCTGGACGGCGATTTGATCTTCCGCGCCGCCGCGCAGCTGAAGGGCATGAACGCCGAGCCGATTGACGAGGCGTATGTGGCGATCATTCACCCTTACGTGGCCTACGACCTGATGCGCTCGCAGGAATGGATCGACGCGCACAAGTACGCCTCGCCCGAGAACCTGTACGCCGGCGAAATCGGAAAGCTGGCGGGCGTGCGGTTTGTGGAGAGCACGGAGGCGAAGATCTTCCGCGGCGCGAACCTGACCGCGGGCGCGTACAGCCTGACGGTGGCCTCGTACAACGGCAGCGCGTCGGAGTCCTCCGCGACGCACGGCGAGGTTTCGGCGTATATGGCGGTGGTGAAGGAGGCGCTGGACGACGCGTCGGCGGCGAAGCTGGTGGGACGCGAGGTGCTGATCAAGGGACAGAAGGCGATGATCAAGGGCGTGGAGACCAGCGGCAAAAAGCTGTTCCTCGCCGCCGCGCCGTCCGCCGCGCCCGCGGCGAACGACGTGATTTACCCCTCCGGCGGCGGCGCGAACGGCATTTCGGTGTTCGCCACCATCGTGCTGGGCGCGCACGCCTACGCGGTGACGGAGCTGGAAAACGGCGGGCTTGAGCACATCGTGAAGCAGCTGGGCTACGGCGACGACCCGCTGAACCAGCGCTCGTCCGTGGGCTGGAAGGCGACGAAGTGCGCCAGGCGGCTGGTGGAGCCGTACATGGTGCGCATCGAGAGCGCGTCGTCCTACGCGCCGAACGCCGCCGCGAACTGAGAAGGAGGAAGGAAAAAATGCCGAAGCTTGTGAACATTCGTCTTTTCAAGGACAACCGCAATTACGCCGGGGACGTGTTTGTGTCCGTGAACGGCGAAAGCTATCTGATTCAGCGCGGCGTGACCGTGGCGGTGCCGGAGTACATCGCCGAGGTGCTGGAATCCAGCCAGCGCGAGGATGAAAACGCCGCCCTGCGCATGGAGCGCGCGGAACGAAGCTACATGGACAGGCTGAGCAAGGCGGTGTAGGCCGCGGGCCGCGGGGGGCGGGGGCGCATGTTCCTCCGGCCCCCTTCGGCGAGGACGGGAGGGGCTTTATGACGATCACGTATGCCATTGAAATCGCGGACGAGATGCGGCCGAACCTGTATTCGAAGGAGGAAAAGACGCGCTGGCTGAGCGAGCTGGACGGGCGAATCCGAAACGAGATTCTCTTGGGGCGCGAGGGCGTGGACGCGGGCGCGCCGCCGGACTACCACTGGCAGACCGACGCGAACAAAGCGCTGCTGGCGGAGGTTCCGTACGACTACCTTTACACCTACTGGCTGTTCATGCGCATCGACTACCTGAGCGGCGAGACGACGCGGTTCAACAATTCCGCGGTGCTGTTCAACACGGCGTGGATGAACTACGCCAATTTCATCAACCGCACGCACCCGCTGCGGACAGCCGGGCGCGTGGGCGGCGTATAGAAGGAGGGATGAGCGCATGCAGCCGATTCTTCGCGCGGCGCGCGTGAAAACGCACACGGTGAGCGCGTTCAAGGGCATATGGCGCGCGGGGCGCGCGCCGGAGGGCTATTTCGCGGACGCGGTGAACCTGACCTCCGCCCAGTACCCGGCGCTGTCCACGCGGGCGCAGCGCAGGGTGATCAACGACTGCGCGGGCGTTACCGCCATGTACAGCCACGACCGCATGCTGTGGCTGGACGGCACGGCGCTGTATTACGGTGACGACGAAGTGGGCGCGCTGACGGCGGGCGAAAAGCAGTTCGCGTCGATGGGCGCGAACGTGGTGATCTATCCGGACAAAAAGCTGTTGAACACGCGGACGCTTTCGCTGACATCCTTGGACAACCTTGTGACCGTGACGGGCGCGAGCGCGAGCGCGTCGCACGCCGACGGCAGCGCGGCTTCCGCGACGAGCTATGCGAAGCTGGCGGCGGCCGGCATCGGCGCGGGCTTCCGGGCGGGCGACGCGGTACGGATTTCGGGCTTTACGTCGGAGGAGCTGAACGGCACGTTCATTTTACAGACGGTCTCGGACGACTTCGTGGTGATTCTGGCGCTGGCCGGAGAGGGCGAAACGGCGGCGGGCGAAGTAACGCTTTCGCGCGAAGCGCCCGATCTGGATTTCATCTGCGCCTACGGCAACCGCGTGTGGGGCGTGTCGAACGCGGCGCACACGGTGTACGCGTGCAAGCTGGGCGACCCCACGAACTGGAACGCGTTCGAGGGCATTTCCACCGATTCCTACGCCGCCGTGGTGCCGTCGCCGGGCGCGTTTACCGGCATGAGCGCGTATCTGGGCAGCGTGATGCTGTTTAAAGAAGAAGAAATCGTCAAGCTGTTCGGAACGAAGCCCTCCAATTTCCAGCTGGTATCCTCGCAGATGCCGGGCGTGGAGAAGGGCGGCGCGCGGTCGCTGGCGTTTTCGGACAGCACGCTGTTTTACAAGGGCGTGAACGGCATTTACGCCTACGACGGCGCGACGCCGGTGTGCATCTCCCGGGCGCTGGGAGACGCGCGATTTCAGAACGCGCGCGCCGGGGCGCTGGACGGGCGCTACTACGTTTCCATGCGCGAGCTGCCCGCGAACACCCACGCGCTGTGGGTCTACGACACGCAGACCGGCACGTGGCAGAAGGAAGCGGCCGAGCCGGTGCGCTTCTTCGCTGGGACGGGCAGCGATTTATATTTCGCCTGCGAGAACGGGTTCATCCACTCCATCCGGGGCAGCGGGCTGTGGTACGACCCGGCGAAGGTCATCGCCACGCGGCTGTGCCTGCAGGAAACCGGCTTCGCGTGGAGCGCCGAGACGGGTCCGGTGTCGCTGGACATGCCGGAAAGGCAGCATCTGACGCGCTTGAACCTGCGCTACCGGCTCGAAAGCGGCTTCCTCAAGGTGTGGGCGCGGCTGGAGACGGACGACGCGTGGCGGCTTCTGTATCAGACGAGCGCCGCCTGCGCGGAGAAAACCGTTTCCATGCCCGCGCCGCCGGGGCGAAGCTCGTCGTTTTATCTGAAAATCGAGGGCAGCGGCGCGTGCGCGGTTACGGCGCTGTCGGAAAGCTATGAGGCGGGGAGTGACGTGTGATGCAGATCAAATTGCCCGAATACCGCGAGAACAACCCGGGCAGGACGCTCAGGCAGATTCATTCGTGGCTGTATCAGCTGAACGAGCAGCTGAGGTACCTGTTTTCCCATCTGGACGAGGACAACTTTTCCGAAAGCTTCCTGTCGGCGAGCCTTGGCGAAACGAAGGCGCTGAAAACGCGCGTGAAGGATTTGGAGGCGCCGCTCAAATGGGTTCCGCTGGCGCTGACGGGCGTGACTTCGTGGAGCGATGACGACGCGCCGATGATCGGCCGGGCGCACGGCACGGTATTCCTGCGCGGCGCGGTGAAGCTCAACAAGGCGCTGGCCGACCGCAAAGTGCTGGACATTGGGCTGGCAGACGAAATCTACCGGCCGCCGGTTCGAACGGCGCTGGCCGTGCCCACCGACGAGGGACTCGTGCGCCTGACCATTCAGAAGGACGGCGGCATACGCCTGCGCAACGACTCCGGCGGCGAAATGCCAGCCACCGCGTTCATCTCGCTGGCGTGCGCCTATCGGGCGCGGGAGGAATGAGAAGGGCGCGGGCGCGTCGGGGGCGGCTTGCCGCGTTTCTCAACGCGCGCTTTCAATGATGGGAGGGCGCAGCGGATGCGCGGGCGTTCACCGCGTTTTCTGAATCGCGCGGGCGCGGCGGGCGGCTTGCCACATTCCCGAACGCACGCTTCCAATTATGGGAGGGCTCGACGGGCGGCTTGCTGTTCCCCCAAACACGCGTTTCCAATTATGGGAGGGATTTGCATGACGAAGGTAAGCGCGAAGGCGTTCGCGGCGTTTCTTGAGGAGCGCGCGGCGAAGAAGGACGGGTACATCATGGGCGCGACGGGGCAGGCGCCCGGGCGGCTGTCGAGCCGGTGGTTTTCCCAGTACAGCGGGCGGCAATACGAAAAGGCGCTGTACTGGCGGGCGCACGCCGAGCGCGTGTGGGACTGCAACGGGCTGGCGGAGGGGTATTACGCCGACAAAACCGGGAAGCGCGTCAACGTGCGCGCGCGGGACAACTACGCCGCGTGGTGCGGCGCAAAGGGGCGCGGGCTGATTCCGCCGGAGCGGCGCGTGCCGGGCGCGGCGGTGTTCTGGGGCACGAGCGCCGCGAAGATCACCCATGTGGCGTTCCTCACGCGTCCGGTTGACGAAGCGCGTCCCGAGGGCGACTGGCACATGGTGGAGGCGCGCGGCGTGCTGTACGGCGTGGTGAACACGCGGCTGCTCGCGCGCAGGCCATCGTGGTGGGGCTGGATGGATCGCTATTTCGAATACGGCGACCCGGACGAGGGCGCGACGCTGACCGTGACCGGCTCCAGCGTTCGCCTGCGCGAGGGCCCCGGCACGTCCTACGCCATCGCGGAGACGGTCAAAAAAGGCGCCCGCCTCGTCCCCGCCGTCCCCGACAGCTGGACGCCCGTCCTCCGCGGCGGGCGCTGCCTGTGGATCAAAAGCGACTACGTGAAACCGGACACCGCCTGACCCGCGTTCCCGCGGCGCGCGGCAGTGCGAAGGAGCGACGCGCGGCACGCGCTGTTGCAGAAGACCTCGCGGGCGCACAGCAGCGCGAAAGAGCGACGCGCGGCATGCGCTGTTGCAGAAGACGGCGCGAGCACACGGCGGCGCGAAAGAGCGATACGTGGCACGCGGTCGCGGAGGACGACGCGGACGCACGGCGACGCGGACTCACGGCGGCGCGAAAGAGTGACGCGCGGCATGCGCTGTCGCGGAAGACGGCGCATGCGCACAGCAGCGCGAAAGAGCGACGCGCGTCGCGCCCTGTCGCGGAAGACGGCGCGAGCACATGGCGGCGCGAAAGAGCGATGCGCGTCGCGCACTATCGCGGAGGACGACGCGGGCGCACGGCAATGCGAAAAGGCGACGCGCGGCACGCGCTGTCGCGGAGGACGACGCAAGCGCACGGCGGCGCGAAAGAGCGATACGTGGCACGCGGTCGCGGAGGACGACGCGGACGCACGGCGACGCGGACGCACGGCGGCGCGAAAGAGTGACGCGCGGCATGCGCTGTCGCGGAAGACGGCGCAGGCGCACAGCAGCGCGAAAGAGCGACGCGCGTCGCGCGCTGTCGCGGAAGACGGCGCGAGCACACGGCGGCGCGAAAGAGCGATACGTGGCACGCGGTCGCGGAGGACGACGCGGAGGACGACGCGGACGCACGGCGGCGCGAAAGAGTGACGCGCGGCACGCGCTGTCGCGGAGGACGACGCAAGCGCACGGCAATGCGAAAAGGCGACGCGCGGCACGCGCTGTCGCGGAGGACGACGCGGGCGCACGGCAATGCGAAAAGGCGACGCGCGGCACGCGCTGTCGCGGAGGACGACGCAAGCGCACGGCAATGCGAAAAGGCGACGCGCGGCACGCGCTGTCGCGGAAGACGATGCGGACGCACGGCGGTGCGAAAGAGCGACGCGCGCGTTCGCGGAAAACGACGCGGGCGCTGCGTGCGGATTAAAAGCGACTATATAAAGGAGGGCTGAATTATGGGCTATGCGACGCTGAAGAACGGGGCGAAGGGGGAAGAGGTGCGCGCGCTGAAGCGGCTTCTGAACGGCGCGGGGTACGCGGTGAATGACGACGACGTGTTTGACGACGCGACGGACGACGCGGTGAAGCGCTATCAGAGCGACCATCTTCTGACGGCGGACGGCGAGGTGGGCGCGAGCACGTGGGCGAAGCTGGCTTCGAACCCGGCGCGCGCGCTGCCGGACGGCGCGTCCACGCGGGAAAAGACGGACTATCTGGAAAGCAGCCGCCCGGCGGGCTATGTGAGCGCCTACGACGAGCAGGTGCGCAGGCTGACCGATCAGATTCTGGGGCGGGAGAGCTTTTCCTACGACCCCGCGGAGGACGAGCTGTACAAGCGCCAGCGCGACGAATACGCCTATCTCGGCCGCCGCGCCATGAACGACGCGCGCGGCGCGGCGGCGGGACTGTCCGGCGGGTACGACAACAGCTTCGCCGAGGCGGCGGGGCAGCAGGCGTATCAGAACTCGCTGGCGCAGCTGACGGACAGCCTGCCGGAATTGTATCAGCTGGCGCTGTCCGCCTATCAGACGGAGGGCGACCGGCTGAGCGGCGCGCTGAAAACCCTGACCGACGCCGACGACACCGCCTACCGCCGCTACCGCGACGACGTGAGCGACTATGAAGCGGCGCTGAAATACTACTATCAGAAGCTGAAGGACGAGCAGAATCAGGAAAACTGGGAATTCAAAAACAAGCCCCGCGCCTCCGGCAGCCGCGGGCCCAGCCGGGAAAAACAGCCCGACGGCGACCTTGCCCGGCTCGTCGCCCTCGCCGTCACCGGCGCGAAAAAGGGCAGCGAGAAGAAGCGGCTTTCCTCTGGCGGGAAGAGCAGCTCCTGAGCGGCTCCAGCCGGGAAAAGCCGCCCTCCGGCGACCTCGCCCGGCTCATCGCCCCCGCCGTCGCAGGTGCGAAAAAGGGCGGCGAGAAGAAGCGGCTTTCTTCCGGCGGGAAGAGCGGTTCCTGAGCGGCTCCAGCCGGGAAAAGCAGCCCGATAACAACGACCTCGCCCGGCTCGTCGCCCTCGCCGTCGCGGGCGCGAAAAAGGGCGGCGAGAAGAAGCGGCTTTCCTCCGGCGGGAAGAGCGGTTCCTGAAGACAGGCTGCTTTCTTCCGGAAAACAGGCGCTTCTCCTTCGGACGGAAGCATGGTTCCGGAAAACAGGCGCTTTGCTTCCGGATAAAAAACTCGTTTCGGACGCGCCGCGCGGAGCTTTACGGCACGGGCGTGTTCTTTACCATCGGCGGCATTCTGGCGCTGCGCCCGGTGGCGTACCGGTTTGGCGCGAGGGGAGCAGAAATGCTCAGGGACATCATGACCTGCGGCAGAATCTGCCTTCTGTTCAACCTCGCGCTGCAGGCGCAGTACGCCTTCCAGAGCTATCTGGTGGTGGCGGAGAAGCCGAAATTCGCTGGTCGCCAGCGAATTTCCGGGCGTGTTCGTCTCGCTGTTTTTCATGCTGAGAAAGCGGGAGAAGTATCATTATTGATGGAAAGAAAACCGGCGGGTCGTCCCTTTTGAGAGACGGCTCGCCGGTTTTTTCTGTATTCAGGTCTTAATCAATGGACAGCCGCACGCGTTCGAGGACTTCCTGCAGGAGATCGTCCGGCAGCGCTTCCACATAGGCCGCGCCGCGCGCGCCGAGATCAAGCGACTTGACGTGTTCGCAGAGGATTTCGCCGGTCGTCTTGGTACGTTCGTCCAGTCTGACGTGCATCGGGTAGTCTTTGATTTTTGTCGTGATGGGACAGACGATTCCCAGATGCGTATAGCGATAGAAGCTGGCGTTGCTGATGACCAGCGCGGGGCGGCGGCCGCCCTGCTCGTGGCCCGCTTGGGGACTGAAATTCATCATGATAATATCGCCCTGCTCGGGAATATAAGCGGCCATCAGTCGATTACCTCCCGGCCAACGTCCGCGCCGGCGTCAAACTCGGCCGGCTGATAATCGCCGTGATACCCTGCGAACAGTTCGTCAAGGCTCTTGGGACGGCTCAGCTTGCGCAGCGTGATGGTCTCCTTGTCGGCAATGATTTCCACGTTGTCGCTCTCCTGCAGACCGGCGGCGACCAGCGCGCCCTTGGGAATACGGATTCCCTGACTGTTTCCCCATTTCGTGATGGTTCCATACATCATGGCATTCACCTCTCGTCAGGCTTAGTATATACGAAAGTATATACATTTGTCAAGCGCATTCTGCCGGAAATTTTCACGCCCCGGTTTTCCGTATTCAGGGATTGAGCTGGGTGTGGCGCACAGGAATCGGCAGGTTGCGGAAGGTCGTCGCCCTGCCGCTTGCGAGACCGATGTCGTCGCCGAACCAGCCGCCCTGGCATTGCAGCTTTCCGTCGACGAAGTACAGGTAGGTCGTGCGCTCCAGATCGCCCTGCATGAAGTTGAGCGCCATCGCGCTGTCCTGCCAGTAGAGAATCTGATAGATGGAAAACCTGCCGCTGCCCTCCACCAGCTCCAGCACCTCCTGCGCGCCGGGGAAGGTGAGGAACTGCTCGCGGGTGATCTCGATGCCCTCGATCTGGTAGAACTGGACGTTCTCGGGGTCGGACGCGTCCACGCCCAGAAACGCATTATCATAGTCTTTAAACGCAGCGTAAGCCATCAGCACGCCGCGTGTGCTATACAGATCATAAATCAACGGAGCGTTTTTGACCTCCACGGGGCGGCCGTCGAGCACAATCCACGCGAGGGAGCTGCGGTCGAAATCCTTGCCGTGGCAGATATAGAAGACTTCCGGGCTGAAGCTGTCGATGTCGAGCGTCCAATCCCAGATGACGTCCTTCTGGGCGAGCAGCCACGCGTTCGTCTGTGTGACGTACCACACGCGCCCGTTGGTCGTCCAGTCGGCGTCGTCCAGCGTCTGCCGCACGACCACGAACGCGCCGTCCGATTCGGCGCAGGGGAACGCGAAGATGTTCGTCGCGGTCGCGGCGTCCCGGTCGACCTCCAACACCCGGGCGCGCGCTTCGTCCTCGCTCATGGCGGTATTCCGGCGCGGCTCGCCCTCCGACGGGGTGACAATCGAAAGCTCGCCCGCGCTGGCGGTCTGGATTTCGCCCGACGTGGCATTCCGGATTTCGCCCGCGCTGGCGTTCTGAACTTCGCCCGCGCTCGCGGTGCGGACTTCCGACGGGCTTGCCGTCTGATTTTCGCCCGGCGCGGCGTTCCGATTCTCTCCCGCGTTCGCGCTGCGAACCTCCGACGGACTCGCCGTGCGGATTTCGCCCGACGTGGCGTTCCGATTTTCGCCCGCGCTCGCATTGCGGACTTCCGACGGGCTCGCCGCGCGGATTTCGCCCGACGTGGCGTTCCGATTTTCGCCCGCGCTCGCATTGCGGACTTCCGACGGACTCGCCGCGCGGATTTCGCCCGACGTGGCGTTCCGGATTTCGCCCGCGCTCGCATTGCGGACTTCCGACGGGCTCGCCGCGCGGATTTCGCCCGACGTGGCGTTCCGGATTTCGCCCGTGCTCGCATTGCGGACTTCCGACGGGCTCGCCGCGCGGATTTCGCCCGCGTTCGCGGTCTGGACTTCACCCGGCGTGGCCGCGCTCAGCGGCTGGAACGCGGAGACCGGCGCGCCCGCGCGTCGGGCCTGCTGCGCCACCAGCGTCAGCACGAGGAGAAACGCCGCGGCCACCGCGGCGGCGGGAAGCAGCAGCCTGCGCGGCGAAAGCCCCCGGCGCTTCTGAAGCCCGCGGCGCATTTCGGCCTCCAGCCGCGAAAGAAACTGCCCGGAGGGATGAACCATCCTCATGGACTCGCGATACGCTTTCTGCATTCGAAATCCTCCTTGCCAGAAATGACCTTCCTCCGCCCGAAGTCCTTCCTCCGTTCGCGCGGTGCTCCGCTCTCGAAGCCCTTCCGTCCGCGCGTGCCGCGGCTTCGTTTGATGCGCTTCCCGCCGGGAAACGTCTTCCTCCGTCCACGCGGCATTCCGCGCCCGAAGTTCTTCCGTCGGCGCGTGCCGGGGCTGCGCCCGATATGCTTCCCGCCGGGAAACATCTTCCTCCTCTCTCGCGTGCCGCGGCTTCATTCGAGGTTCTTCCCGCTGAAAACGATCGTCCTCCGTCCGCGCCCGAAGCCTTTCCCGCCGGGAACGCGCTTCCTCCAGCCGTACATCATTCCGGATTTCCCGCTCGACATTCTTCATTCGAAGCCCTCCCCGCTGAGAATGCGCTTCATCCTTGCGCGCGCCCGGGACAGCTGCTTGCGCACCGCGTCGGGTCTGCGCTTGAGGACGCCGGCGATTTCGCCGGACTTCAGTCCCTCATAATAGAACAGGTGGATGAGCATCCGGTCGTCCTCGGACAGCGCGGCCAGCGCGTCCGCCAGCGCCGACGCTTCGTCGCTCTGCGCCGCCGCCACCTCCACCTTATCCCGAAGCTCCACGCGCCGGCGCCACAGCGTGCGCCAAAGGCTGTTGGACTTGTTCACCGTCACGCGGATCAGCCACGCGCGGCGCGCGTTTTCGGTGGGGAAGGTCGGGTTGCGGCTGACGAGCTCCAGAAAAACCTCCTGACAGATGTCCTCCGCGTCGCTCCGGCTGCGCGTTCGGGCGTAGGCCAGCCGATAGATCGGAAGCGCGTACACCGAAAGCACGCGCTGAATATCGCCGTCGTTCTGCAACCGCATTCGCACACACTCCTTCCCTTTATAAACGCGCGCCGGGACGCGTTTGTGACCGCGTTTTCAAAAAAATTCCTCCGCGCCCGAAAAACGGGTTCGGAGGAATTTTTCACCCAAGACTTACTTGCCGATGAGCGCGTTGTACGCGTCCGTGTATTCGACGGTCAGCTCGTCGCGCCACGCCTCGATCTGGGCGCTCTGGGCGGTCTGGACGAGGTAGTCGCAGATGCTCTCGTGCATCTCGTCGGTCATGTCCACCGCGCCGCCGGGAATGTCGCGCACGTAGTGCAGAATGTGCACGCCGTAGTTGGTGACGACGGGGTCGCTCACGTCGCCGACGTTCAGCATCTTGTCGCTGAACGCGCCGTCGGTGAACTCCTGCATATAGGTGGTGCTGTCGCGATGCACCGGATAGCCGTCCTGAAGCGTATCGCCGGTCATGCCGGGATCCTCGCCGTATTCGGGAATCAGAGATTCAAAGCTCTCGCCGTTGTCCAGACGGGCGTAGATTTCGTCGATCTTGTCCTTCAGGCTCTCGACGATCGCGTCCGCGGCGGCCTTCTTGGCTTCGTCGTCCGCGGCTTCCTTATAGGCCTTGGTCAGCTCGTCGTCCGCCTTCAGAAGGATGTGGGTGACGCCGCGGTAGCCCTCCGGGCGATAGAGCACCTGATAGCCCAGACCGGTGTAATACTCATACGCCGCCGCGCCGGTGATGGCGCTCTTCTGCTGCTCGACGGTCTCGTTGAAGGTGTTGAGGATTTCCTCCTCGCTGATGGGGAAGTCCATCGAGGAAAGCAGCTTGTCGTACGCATCGTAGACGAGGCTGTCGCTGATGTACTGCTCCTTCTCGAAGCCCAGCGACGCGAAGTATTCCAGCGCCTCGGCGTACTTGTCCGCGTATTCCTCCTCCGGAATGTCCTCGCCGTAGACGGAGGTCATGTACTCCTTCACGGAGTCCTCAAACTTGTCGGCGTACCCCTGCTCGAGCGCGTCGTACTCGTCGCCCAGCAGCGTGCGCGCGCCCGCCTCGGCCACCTTGACCTTCGGCACGATGTTCAGAAGCAGCATGTAGTTAAACGCGCTCTCGTAGTCCAGCGCGCTGTTCAGATAGCCGTAGGACTGCATCAGCTGCGCGTAGGTGACGACCTCCTGCCGGGTAATCTCGATGCCGTTGGCAATGGCGACCACCGCGTCGTCCGCCAGCTCCGCCGGCGTGGCTTCCGCCGCCGTCGCTTCCGCTGCCGTCGCTTCCGCCGCCGTAGCCGCCGGCAGCACCTCCGCGGGCGTGCCCGCGTCCTCCGCGAACGCCCCCACCATAAGCAGCGCCAGCGCCGCGAGAAGCACCAGAACTCGATTCATACTTTTCATGTTGCAAGCTGTCCTTTCTGATGATTGCTCCACACCCTATCATAACACAAACAGCCCCGTTCAGCAAGGAGAAGTTTTGGCACGCGACCATCAGCAGCGAAAAATGGGGACGAGAAACGGTGCCTGTTGTAAAATATAATTTGACGTATACATGCCGTTATGATAAAATACAGGTGAAGCCTTCGGGCTTCCGGCAGGAAGGAAACAGATGGCGCTTGGCTTTTCACCTCTGGATACGAAGGTTGAAGGGGGTGAGATCATGACTGACTTCGAGATTATCCCGGTTGTCATAATGACCATCTCGCGGCGCTGCGGCTCAAATCTTCGATTTGAGCCGTCAGCGGTTTTCGCAAAGCGAAAACTCGGAAACCTCCGGTTTCCGACCTTTTGTATTGCAAGCGATCAGGCTTGGTCGCGACGACAACGACAAGAAGAAGAAAAAGTAAAGCAAGGCCGCCATCCAGCGCGAACTGGTAGGCGGTCTCTCTCAATCAGTGGGGAATAGCCAACCCAAAAGCGTCATCCCTTCCTGCCGTTATTATAGCATAATCCCCGATGGGCTGTCAAGCTTTTGAACTTCCGCGCACGGAAATCAACTTTCCAAGACCGCACACAAAAGGTCAAGTTCCAGCAGGCAATCCAGCATAATTTGTGACAACGGACGTTTGGAATTTGTCTGCGCT